>JADKZZ010000024.1 GCA_020848475.1 Chitinophagales bacterium
GCGATAAATTATAGTTTGATTGCTGCAAATAATCTTTTAATGCTGGCTGTGCTGATTCATCTTGCGCATTGTTTGCATTCTCCACAAAATTTCTTAAAAATGCTGTATCACGCACACCACTTTCATATTTTTTTTTAAGTGTTATAAATTGCATTTCTGGGTCTAATGTATTGTTGCAAAGAGTAATAAAATCAGCAGCAGGCATAGAACCTAAGCTTCTGTGCACTAACTCGCCGTTTGCATCAAAAAATAAATAAGTAGGATAGCTACGCACATTATATTTTTTTGCTAATTCGATGCCTTCGCCTTTTTCCATATCTATTTTTGCATTCACATAATTTGGATTTAATGCTTCGCCAACTTCAGGTTTTGGAAATACTTCTTTTGCCATCCATTTGCAAGGGCCACACCAGCTGGCATATGCATCTAAAAAGATGAATTTATTTTCTTTTTTTGCTTTGTCTAAAATTTGTTGCCAGCTAGCACCATTTTCAAATTGCATGCCTGTGTCTTCAGCAAAAGTGAGCGTACTCATGCACACAAAAATCAAGATAAATATATTTTTCATTCTCTTTTTTATTATTGTATTGCAATATGTTTTCTGTTATATCAAATCTAAATCAATCTTTATTGGCTTTTTGTTTTCGCCTACAGCTACAAATTTAAACATGCCATTTATTGCCAATTCACGTTTGTCCGAATTCATCAGTTCTATAAAAATTTCTACTTTAATATCTAAGCTCGAATTTCCCATTTTAACGACTCTACCTACTAACTCAATAATAGTGCCACTTGGAATTGGAACATTAAAATCAATTTTATCACTGCTTACAGTCACCATTTTCAAACGTGCAAATCGTGTAGCCGTAATAAATGCTACTTCGTCCATTAGCTGCATGGCAGTGCCACCAAATAAGGTGTCGTAATGATTCGTTGTATTTGGAAATACTGCTTTGAAAATATGTGTTTCAGATAATGCTGCTCTTTGTTCGAATGTCATGCCACAAAGTTAATACAAGTATCTAATAAAATACTATGCTTGTTTTTTGTTGTTTGTCAATATTTATTTCTGCTTTTAGTTTGCCTTTTTTTTGATAAATAATACATGCGAACAATTTAAATGTGAAATAGAAGCAATTACTTACTTGACAATTTCATAAAATATATTAATATTTGGCTGTTAATTGATAGCAAAAACCTCATTGCCAATGAAAGTTATTCATTTTGAAATTCCGGCAAAAAATCCGGAGCGCTTAAAACATTTTTATTCTAAGATATTTGATTGGCGATTTTGTCAATGGAAAGAAGCTGGTTTTTGGTATGCACTTACAGGCAGTCCTTCTGAATTTGGAATTGATGGTGGAATTATAGATGTTAAAGAATTAGACATTCCTGTGAATAGCATGATTGCAGTAGAAAACATTGACACCACATTGCATAAAATTGTAGAAGTTGGTGGCAAAGTGGCTGTGCCTAAGTTTTATGAGCAAGGCGTTGGTTATTTAGCTTATTTTAATGATTTAGATGGCAATATTTTTGGCTTGCGCGAAGTAAATCCTAATGTGTAAATTATCGGCATGAATAGAGTTGTAAATTTTGATTTCCCAACAGATAATCCTGAAAATGCGAAACATTTCTTTTCCGAAATTTTCGGCTGGAAATTCACAGAATGGCTTAATGAAGAATATTGGCTGATAGAAACAGGAGACAAGCATAAACAAGGCATTAATGGCAGTATGATCAGGCGAAGACATGAGCAACAAATGTCTAGTATTATGGTGCAAGTAGAAAACATCGATCTCGTTTTGTCGAGAATACAAGCAGAAGGAGGCGAAGTTGTATTTCCTAAAAAAGTCGTTCCGAAGGTCGGATATATTGCCTACTTCAAAGATCCTGAAAATAATGTGATATGCATTATGGAATTTGATGTGTCTGCTAAATAACTACATTTTTCTGTTTTTGACTTGTGTTAAAAATGCATGTAGGAATACGGCAAACAAAATAATTGCAGTTCCGCAATAAAACTGCCAGTTTAATTCTTTGTTTTCTCCTAAAAATACAACGGCTAAAATTATACCATAAACCGGCTCTAAATTATTAATGAGTGATGTAGTGAATGCATCAGTTATTTTTAATGTTTTTAAAAATAGATTATATGGTATTACCGTACAAAACAAAGCCAATACCAATAATAAAAATACATCTGTTTGCTGCGGAATTGGAAATTCACTTTTACTAAAATATAAATAGAGTGGCATTAAAAAAGTAAGAAATATAAAACCACTTAGCATCTGCATAAATGTAATCACATTTGCTTGTACATCTTGCGTGTATTTTTTATTTAAGATACCAAAAATAGCAGCAATAAATGCAGCTACGATGCCCAGAAAGAATCCAAAACGATAATGAAAATCCAAGGATTGATTGATGAGTAAAATGCCAGGAATGACAAAAATACTCAATAATAAATTAGCTGGACTAAATGCTGATTTTGTAAAAATAGGCTCTAAGATGGCAGTAAATATACTCACACAAGCAATGCAACTTACCGCCACTGATGCATTGGCATATTTGATAGAAGCATACCAGGCTACCCAATGTATAGACAATAATATGCCGATGCCACTTATTTGCCATATCGTTTTTTTGTCGAGTTGTCGAACGTTTTTTATGATTTTTGGAATGAATAACATCGCGATTGTGACAAATAAAACACGATACCATACTAGGCTAAATTCGCCTATGCTGATTAATTTTCCTAAAATAGCAGTGAGACCCCACAAGAATGTGGCAATATGCATTTGTGTATATGCTTTGCTGCGCAATTGCATGTTGCAAAAGTAGGAAACGCTATGATAAGTATAAAATTTAATTCTGATTTTCTAAAATATGCTTATCTTTAAAAATACACTTATTCAACTAAAGGCATATGGACAAGAAATATCAAACTTTTTGGAGCTTTTATCCTTATTATTTGACGGAGCATAGCAATCCAATTTGCAGAATAACACATTATATTGGCACATCACTGTTGTTTGTTGTAATTGCCTTGTCAATTTATACTAGTAATGCCAAATTATTGTTTTTGCTGCCACTTGTTGGCTATGGCTTTGCATGGTTAGGTCATTTTGTTTTCGAAAAAAATAAACCTGCAACTTTCCAATATCCTTTGTATAGCTTAGGCTCAGACTTTGTGATGTTTTATCATTTTTTGACAGGACAAGTCAATCAAAAAGTAGAAGATGCTAAGAAAACTGTAACAGCTCAATCATAATTTTTTATCTTATTTTAATACGTTTTTGTTTAAATATTAAAATCTTAACAATTTAAGGATTGTTAACGTTTTACAAAGTTCACTCGTTGTAATTTTAAGGTGTGAATAAAAATCTTATCCTCTTTACTTCTATTTTGTTATTCCTCGGCTTATTTGGTATTGGAATAGTGCAGATTTTTTGGTTGAAAGGCGCCATAAAATCAAGGGAACAAGATTTTGATAAAGCAGTATTTGAAGCCATGAATGATATGTCTATCAAAATTGAGGATTTATCATACAAGCCGATATTATCCAAAATGTTGCAGTCACAAAAGATACATACAAATGAATATGGCGAAGTCATCATAGAAATGTCTGATGATAATGCAGACTACGAATCGGCGTATGCTGAGCCACCACACGGCGAGTTTCCATCGAAAGGAAAACATAAAAAAAATAAAGTGATTCAGCCAAATGCTTTACTGCCAATGTATGAAGATGCGAATGACAATGCTGACAATTCATTTCCATTAGAAATAGATAATCTGCAACAGTTTATGGCACAACAAATGACGAGTTTGCAGCCTATTACTGAGATTTTAGATACCACCAAATTAAAAGAAATTATTACAGCAGAATTAAATTCGCATGGTATTAAAACAAAAGTAAAATATGGTGTGACAGAATATGCGCCTAATAATTTCGTGCTTTTGTCTAAACAAGCTCCTTTAGCAGAATTGTTTCGTACGCCCTATTCTGTCGATTTGTTTCGCCGCAGTATGTTTGATGATAACAAGAAATTGAAATTAATTTTTCCAGATAAAAAGAAATATTTATATACGACGATGTCGCCAATGATATTATCATCTTCTGTTTTTTTTCTAATGGTGGTTGCCGCATTTTTTCTGTCGTTTCAAATAATTTTCCGACAAAAGAAATTGTCTGACATGAAAACAGATTTCATAAACAATATGACACACGAGCTGAAAACGCCTATTGCAACTATTTCTATTGCGAGCGAAATGCTAAAAGATAATTCCATTTCTGCATCACAAGAAAATAGAGCGAAATATGCAGGCATTATCTTCGACGAAAATAAAAGACTTTACAATCACGTTGAACAAGTTTTGCAGATTGCACGTTTAGAAAAAGGTGAACTGCAATTGAATTTTGAAGACCGCGATGTGCATGCAATCATTACGGCAACTGCTAATCGTTTTAATCTACGATTAGAAGAATTACAAGGTAGTATAGCTTTGCAATTAAATGCAGAACAATCTATCTTCAAAATAGATGAAATGCATTTCACAAACGTTATCAATAATCTCATCGACAATGCTATAAAATATAATGATAAAGCACCTTTAATAAAAATTAACACTTTCAACATTATCACAGGCATACAAATTGAAGTAATAGATAATGGCGTTGGCTTGGCAAAAGAAGACCAACAGAAAGTTTTTGAAAAATTTTATAGAGTAACAAAAGGTAATGTGCATGATACAAAAGGCTTTGGCTTAGGTTTAAGTTATGTGCAGTCTATCATAGACAAACATAGCGGCAAAGTATGGGTCGAAAGCAAAATAAAAGAAGGCTCTACATTTATTATTCAATTACCTTCAAATGTATAACCAATAAAAAATAAAAATTATGACGACAACTGCAATTAAAAAGAAAGTACTATTAGTAGAAGACGATCCAAATTTAGGTATGTTATTACAAGAATATCTTAGACATAAAAATTTTGAAGTAGAACTAAAACGCGATGGCGTGGAAGGCTTATTTGCTTTTAGAAAAAATGGCTATGACATTATTTTATTAGATGTGATGATGCCTAAAAAAGACGGATTTACAGTAGCAGAAGAAATTAGAAAAGAAGACAAAGATGTGCCGATTATTTTCTTGACAGCAAAATCATTGAAAGAAGATAAAATTAAAGGATTAACACTTGGTGCCGATGACTACATTACGAAGCCATTTAGCATGGAAATATTAGAGTTGAAAATGAATGCCATCTTGCGCAGAACAGAAAAACATGAAGTACAAGTAGCATTAGATGAGTATAGAGCTGGCGATTGTGTGCTCGATTATAAAAATCATAAGTTGCACGTTAAAGGTCAAGAGATAAAATTAACGACTAAAGAAAATGAATTATTACGTTTGTTTTTTGAGAAGAAAAATCAAATCTTAGAACGCGAACTCGCTTTAAAGCACGTTTGGCAAGACGATAGCTATTTTACAGCGCGCAGTATGGATGTGTTTATCTCAAAAATCAGAAAATATATAAAAGATGATGAGCGTTTGCAAATATTAAACATACATGGACAAGGTTATAAGTTGGTAGAAAATGAGGCTGTGGCTTAATGAAAAATGACGAGCATAGCACAATTTGCTTACTGTAAAATAATACGATGATTTATGATTTCATTTGTAAATTTGCAAAATGATATTGACAGATAAAGGCATTTTAGCCGAAATGGAAAAAGGGACAATCATTGTTGATCCTTTCGATAGAGAATATTTGGGAACCAATTCTTATGATGTACATTTAAGCAAACATTTGGCAACTTACACGCAGCCAGTTTTAGATGCTAAAATGCACAATACTATTCATCATTTCGACATTCCTGAGGAAGGTTTTTTGCTCGAACCGGGAATTTTGTATTTAGGCGCAACGCTTGAATATACAGAAACACATGCGCATGTGCCTTTTTTAGAAGGTAAATCTAGTATGGGCAGACTTGGCATCGACATACATGCTACGGCTGGAAAAGGAGATGTCGGTTTTTGTAACCATTGGACTTTAGAAATATCTTGCATTCAGCCAGTGCGTATCTATGCGGGCATGCCAGTTGGCCAGCTTATCTATTTTGTTGTCGATGGTGAAATAGAAAATGCATATAACAAAAAAGTATCGGCGAAATACAATCAACGTACAGCCAAGCCAATGGAGAGCATGATGTGGAAGAATTTTAAATAAGTTTTACCTTTTTGTTTCTTGAATAATTTCTAATGATTATGTGATAATTTTGCAAAAAAAATTACACGATGAGTCCTTTGAATAAAGAGCAATTATTAGTTGACTTAAAAAATTGGAATCAAATAATTAGGAAATATCAAGTGCCCAGCACGAAAGATGCCTTAATTCAAATAGCCAATAGCTTTAGCTTTTATTTGATATTATTGGCATTACAATTCTATTTATACGATAAGTCATTCTTCTTGTCGGCATTAGTGGCGCTACTGAATGGTTTTATGCTTTCCCGTATTTTCATCATTCAACACGATTGTGGACACAGCTCATTTACAAAATATAAAACCTTCAACGAAATTATTGGTACCGTTTGTAGCGTTTGCACTTTAATTCCTTATCGATATTGGGCACGCAATCACAGTTTCCACCATGCACACAATGGTCAATTAGAAGTGAGTGATATCGGTGATATTGAAGTATTTACCACAGAGCAATATGCTAAAGCAAATTGGCGTCAAAAATTATATTATCGCATTTACAGAAATCCATTTTATTTATTTACCATTGGCGGATTTATTTATGTTGTTATTTACAATCGTTTTGCATTTGTAAATAGCGATTATTTTAAAAAAGTAAAACAAAGCGTGAATATCAGTAATATTTTATTTATAGTCGTATATGCTTTGTGTGCCTATTTATTTGGTGTCGAAAGATTTTTAGTGGTGCAGTTTACTAATCTGTTTTTCTTTGGAATATATGCACTTTGGTTTTTTTATATTCAACACCAATATGAACATATTTTTAAAGCAAAGAAAGAAGAATGGAATTATGTAGTGGCAGCTATCAAAGGTAGTACATACTACAAATTACCACGTGTTTTTCATTGGTTGTCTGGCAATATTGGCTATCATCATATACATCATTTAAGTCCAGCTATTCCAAATTATAATTTGAGAAAATGTCATAACGAAAACCCTGTTTTTTTGAAATATACCAACACACTTACCTTTTGGCAAAGTTTAAAAACTTTGCGCTCTAACTTATGGGACGAGCAACAAAAAAAGATGGTTTCTTTTGGAGAATATAAAAGAAACAGAAGATTAAAAAGCATGATGAAATAAGATTTTTCCGTTTTTCTTTGAAAATATTATTATTTTGAACATCTGTCTTATAGTTCAAATTGCTAATCTATTTTATTAACTTTTTTTTTGCTTTATTAACCTTCCTTACTTTTGCTGTATACCACCGCAATAATTTATGTTATAATATTTAAAATTATTACCTATATTTGTAACTAAATATAAGTTTATATGATTAACATCATAACTACACATACATACATACATATATATATATATATATATATATATGTGTGTGTGTACTGCAAAGGCGTATTCATAATTACCTTTGATAATAATCTGAGAACTAACGCATTAAATACATCAATGTGATATGATTTCAAACAATGAAAACCTTGTAACGAAATTAATCACGATAATAAAGTAATGCACTTTAATGAAAAAATCAAAAATAATAACACTCACTAACACTGCATGTATTGCAACTTTAGTCTTTATTTCATATAGCTTAACAAATAACATTCAACAACATTGGGACATTATTGCAGCAGATGAAATTAGTTATTTGAAATTCGGAAAAAATATTCTTTCTGAACTTAGATTTGATTGGGGCTTCCTATACAATTTATGGTATAAATTTTTGTCACTATTTCAATCCAATACTGTAGAATTATACTATCTGAATTATAAAGTATTAATATTACTTATTCCAATTTTACTATTCATTTGCTTGTTAGTGTATAATATAAATTCCATAGTCTCATTTATTATAGCATATTTATTTTTGATTTCTAAATTGCATATTACTACTTGGCCTTTCGTTTCTGATTTTTGTATAATTCTAATGCTTTGTTTTTTTATTATCATTAGCTATATAAAAGATATAGCTTGGAAGTCGGTAGTACTTACTTTTTTTACATTCTTATTGTACTTGACAAGACCAGAATATATAATTGCATTCTTTATCGCTCTTTGTTTTTCTGTATATCAAAATAGAAATAATAAAAAGAGATGGATAGTATTATTTGCAATGATAGTGTTTTTGTTAGCAATTGGTGGAAATACAAATAAGCTCTCAGGTGTTGACAGGAGTTTTTTGGCTTATGCGCAACATTATATTATCACCTACAAAATATGGAACAAAGATTCTACATTGGATTTATATCAATATATTGCTTTAGCGCCTAAAATATTTGGTAAATCATACACCTTTTGGGGTTCAATTGTTTATAATCCATTAGAGGCAATCAGACATGTATTTACTTGCTTAGGTTTCTATTTGATTACACTTGTAAAAAGTACAGAAGATTTTTTATTGCCATCTGTTTGGCTACAACCGATAGGGAAAATAAAACATTTGATTTTCTTTTGTTTGCTATTTTGTGCTCTTTTGTTTTACAAAAAATACAAAACAGGGAATTTTATTAAAGAGAATAAGTTCTTAATATTTTCAATGTTTATTTTTTTTATGGCAGCAGCTATTTCTAATTTTATAATTGGTTACAACCCACATTATTTTCAATTACATTTTATATTGTATGTCTTGCTTTTTAGTAAATTATTATTCTCAAATATTGAATTTCCGAGAATAAATTGGATAATAGTTTTTGTTTGTTTACTATCTATTATTTTTGTACCTAAAATACACCAATATCCATTTCAACAAGTTGATTATACTGAAAAAAATAATTTACCTATACAAAAACTTGCAGTCATTCTAAATGAAATGAATAATAATGAGAAACATTGCTTATTAGCTTTTCAAACTAATATTCATTTTATAGTTGAAGGAAATAATTTTACTGGTATAGATGTATTTTCAATTGATAAACCATTTATTCAATTTATATCCCAAAAAAAGGTTGATTTCATTTATGTTAATGAACAATTTAGGAACGATGTGCGATTAATAAAAGATGAAGAATGGAAGCTGTTTATTGCAAATCCTGAAAAATATAATTTTGCTAAAAAAGAAATATCAAATTCTAAAAACTATCTGTTATATAAAATGGTGAACTAAATTTTATAATAGATTGTCAGTCGGAACAATTTAGTTCCGACTTTTTTATTTTCTTTTTTTCAACAAATCTTCCTTTGCCTTTTCACTGAAGCAAAATTGTAAATTAACTAACAAGATATTACAGTTTAAAAATTAGTACCACAACATTATTAGTTACCTAATGATTTTATTAAAGTATTATTGCAATACAGGAGAATTTATGATACAAGATCATAAATACGCAATGAATCTGATTATAGCTAATTTCTTAAAGCCATAATAAAACCAAAGACAAGTAGCGGCGTAAATACAAACCATTCTAAACCGGCAGCCGCTAATATTGAACCACCAATAATACAACAACCACCAAAAATAGTGTTCTGCAAACCAAAACTGATAGGTTTCTTTTTCTCTACTAATTTTGTTTCGTATTGTTTAAATGCTTCAGAGATAACTAATGGCGAACGCATGATAATGTCCATGATTTCAGGTGCATTTTGCAGTTGTGATTTTAATAAATCGACTGGATTTACTTCGCCTAAAATCATTTTGCGGATATGTTTTTTGGTTACCTTTTGAATGTCGAATCCTGGTAAAATGACATTTCCAACGCCTTCATACGTAATGATGGCTTTTACCATCAATACTAATTCAAGCGGATAATACATTCGATATTTTGCACCTAAGGCAACGGATTCTAAGATAAGCTTTGCCAAGGAAAAATCTTTAAAATTCGGTGCTTTCAACCATTTGTTTCCTATTGATACAAACTCTTTTCTAAAGCCTTCTACATCGCTGCCTTTGCCTTTGCGTGCTAATAAAGTTAGATATCTGGCAGCACCTTGCGGATCGCCTGTCACCAAACTATTAAAGTAGTATAGCATGGTTTTTCGTGTGGTATCTTCAAATCTGCCTACCATTCCTAAGTCAATAAAGCCAACTTGTGGACCATTTGGACCGTCCATAATCATTAAATTGCCTGGATGTAAATCAGCGTGGAAAAAACCATCATGATATAGCATTTGAATAATGGCATAAGCGCCATAATCTACAATTTTTTCTCTATCTGCCTCGCTATATCGCTCGTACGCACGATGGTCAGGTTTGATGCCACGAATGAATTGCATACAAATTAAATCACTAGTAGAATATTCTCTGAAAATTCGTGGAAAATGTATTTCTGGATGTTTAGAAAAATTAGCGCTGAACTCTTCTGCATTATCTGCTTCTAACCTAAAATCTACTTCGCGATTGGTATAATCACAAAATTCGGTAAACATATTTTTCGGTTGCAAATGCGGAATAAATATCTCCAAAAATGCACCTATTACTTTTATGATTTTACTATCGGTTTGTATAAGTTCTCGCGTGCCTGGTTTTATTAGTTTTAACACGACTTCTTCGCCAGTGCGTAGTGTTGCACGATGTGTTTGTGCAATAGAAGCAGAGCCTAAAGGATTTTGTTTTACTTCCGTAAATACACGGTGTAATGGTTGCCCAATTTGTTCTTCTACTAATTCTGCAAATCGATCATAACCAATGGCTGGCAAGGTGTCTAATAGTTTTTTAAGTTCATCAGTAATGTCTTTTGGCAACATATCTTCGCGCAAGCTCATAATTTGGCCAAGCTTTATATATGTAGCACCTAGCATTTCCAATCTTCTGCGCAGCTGAACTGCAAAAGGTTGTTTGATGAGATTTTTCTTTAATATAGGCCAATGCAACCAAAGAAATAGACGTAAAAAGATATCAATTCCAATACTAAATTTTGCTTTTGTCTCACGTCTATGACGCAAGTAAGCATAACCGCCACCTAACAATAAGCCAGAAAGATGTCTATTCGTGATAAGAAATCGAACGAACAAAGAACTTGGTTTCTTCTCGATGTATTGTTCAAATTGGCGATTGGCATCTTGATCTTGTGGATGAAGGTCGATGTTTTCTTCAGTTTCTGTTATTTCCATAGATTACAAAAAAAATATTTTTGTAAGATACTACATAGTAGGTATATCTCCAATAATTTAAAAAAGAATTCAGAAAAAAAGCTTCTTTTTTTGAGATTTTTTTTGATGGTATAAGTAGTATGACAAGTTTATTTATTGCCACTTTGTTTTGCCCGAATTCTACTGACTGTTTCTGCGGTCATGTTGAGGTAGCTCGCTACATTTTTCATAGAAATTCTATTAATAATATCGCCATACTCTAATTCAAAGTCGCGATATCGTTCTTTGGAATTTGCTGCTTTTAGCGTATATAATTTATCTACATAAGCGAAATGAAATGCTTCCAGCTGGCGTCTGTAAAGGCTTTCAATCGATGGATGTTTTTTATACAAATTTTCTAAATCATCGTGTTTTATTCTGAGCACAACTAAATCTTCTAATGATTCATAATTGTGTACACCTGGATACTTGGATAAATGATCGTAATTACCACCAAAAAAGCCACCTTCTTTTACAAAGCGTTCAATAATTAATTTATCATTTTTATAAAAATAAATTCTGATGATACCTTTGAAAATAAAATAGATATGTAAAATAGGCTCAGTTTCACGAATGATAAGTGTGTTTTTTTTATAGGTTTCTAAAGTGAAATAGCTAAATAATTCCTCTAATGCATACTCTGGAATAGCACAAATTTCAAGAAATTTTGCCTTCAATATATTTTTTGCAATGGACTCTAATTTTTGATCAACAAGCATTTCTATCAAAAATGTTTAGCTATTCTAATCTTTATTTAATTATGGCTTTTCTATTCTTATACCTACAATTTCTACTTTTCTTTGTTTAGACGCAGCTACACCAAATTCTGATTTTGCTCTGTCTTTTCCACTATCGCTAATTTCTTTAGGTGAAAGTGTTTCACCAAATGGAATAGCAAGTGCTGTTTTTGACAAGATTTTAAATTGCTCGCCCAATTTAGAATCGAAGTAAGCGATGATGCTACTAATACGTCGTTCAGATAGTTTTTTATTATAGCTTTCAGATGCCAATGGCGATGTATAACCTCTAAATTCGAGCGTTATCACATAGCCGCTGTCCACCAAACCACTTAATGCCTGTACTACGGAACTTACGCTTTGGAAATTCTTGTCAATTTGACTAAAGAATGCGCCAACATTTTCTGCACCATCAACTGATTTGCTTTCGAATGTTGCTTTTCTGGCTGTATATGAATTATACAATTCGCCATAATTAACATTGCTATTTTGTTTTGGCATATCATTATCAAAATATAATTCAATTGGCAACATCGACATGATTTTTTCTGTCGTTTTAACCACAGTAACGCTTGGTGCTGGTGCTTTCAGTGCAATTGGTTTTAAAATTAATTCAATAGAATCAATATATTGACGTGGAACAGAATCAGCTGGAACGATGCGATTAATAATGGTATCCACTAAATTATTGTCGGCATCTTCATATTTCACGCGTACAATTGTTTCTACATTTGCTGGCACATACGACGGACATTTAGGACATTGTTTTGTTTTTACTTCGCCAAATTCGTAGGTGAGCGCCAATTCAAAAGCACCTTGTGCTTTCGATGCTTTTCTTAATCCTGAAACATTAAAATCGTATGCTGCGCCAACGCGAAGCGTTTTATATAAAAATGATAAATAAGCGATAGCGGCATCATTGCCGATTGCTCTATAGCCTGCGCCAAAGCCTAAGCCAAAGTTTTTCTTTTCATTAAAACGAACTTCTGCTATGGCATTAATCAACACTTGATTGGCTTTGCGTTGGTTTTGAAAAAATACGCCAGGCTGGATATTCCAATTGTCTTTGATGTTGACTTTAGCTTTCGCATAAGCAGCATGTCTTGCTGGCAGTTTAGATGAAGTATAATATAAGAAATTTTGATTTGGCTGATGCAAGTTTGACGTTGCAGCGCCAATATCTAACACGGCTTTTTCTTTTATTTTAGTTCTGAAATTTAAGCCTAATGTAAAATTGGGATATGATACATTATTGTTTGAAAAATCTTCGCCACTTGGCAAATTAGGATCAAAAGTAGAACCATTATATTGATTGTCGAATTGCAAGCCTAATTCATCTAATGATTTGATGGTAATACCAGCAGTAATACCGAGTGTAAGCAATTGTTTTTCTTTGTTGAAATATTTTCCAAAATTCATGCTGACGTTTGGATTGAATATGGATAAGTTGCCATCACCAGCTTTGTCATACAAGAAGCTAACACCACCACCAATCAACCAACCTTTTTGAAATTTTTTTAATAATCTGTCATAAGAGGCAGTTGTCGTAGAATACGGAACCGGCAATGTGCGCCATTGGTCTCTATAGTTTCCAGCTAAGCGATTGGCTTTCCCATATTCGGTGACACCAGCAAATGCTGGATTTAAATATAATGGATTGTATTGTATCTGGCTAAAATGTGGGTCTTGCGCCACAATAAGTTTCGTTGTAAAAATGGTCAATAATCCGAAAAATATTATTCTTTTCATATCTGTAAATATAGCCTATTTTATTTAATTTTTTTGCCGTTCACAAAGTTACACTTAATAACTAAATCAAATGTAATAGTTATCGTAAAATCGTGATGTTTCCTTTTAATATAATTTCATCGCCTTGCAGGCATTCGCCTTTTAAATAATAGCCGTAAGCATCTTCCATTGACGGCTGTCCATTATAGGTGCCGTCCCAACCTTTGCTGATGTCGTTCGTTTCAAATACTTTCAAGCCCCAACGATTGTAGATAAACAAGTGCATGTTTTTCAAGGCTGATGAACGAACAAATAATATATCGTTTACGCCATCGCCATTTGGTGAAAATGCATTTGGTATATAAATATTTTCTTTTAGACATGGCAGATATTCCAATGCAATAAATACAGAATCTAAAGCGATGCATTGTGTGATTTTATTTTGCGCACTGACAATAAACCAAGTGGACGATTGAATATGTGCTATTGGATTCTGCAAAGTGCTTACTTCTAATAATTGAGCTGGAGACCAGTTGTAAGTTAAATTTTCATTTGTAATTACATTCAATTGTATAGGTTCAGTAGGTAATGCTGTAGTTTTATCTGTAGTTGCATCTATAATCGGCAATTGATGCACTATTAATGTGAGGTGTACTATGCTGTCGCATGTGTTTGCTGCTGTAAATGTAATATTGTATTCACCATTTTCACTCAATGTTTGATTGCCAATAGTAAATTGTTCACCAGCGCAAATTTCAACGCGCAAAGGTGTAATTGGATTTTCAATAACTTCTAGCTGTAGATTTACTAAACTATCACAACCAGAAACAGCTAAAAGTGGAATTGAAAAATTGCCTGAAGTTTTAAAAATTTGTGTACCAATTGCTATGCTATCGCCTTTACAAATAGTGCGATTTATGGTTTCTTTTAGCGTATCTAAAACATGAAGTGATAAGTTAACAACACTATCGCAACCAGCATTTGCAGTAAGATAAACAGTGTAGTTTCCTGTTTCATTAAATGTTTGTGTGCCGATGCTATAATGTTGACCTAAGCATATATTTTTTTCAATATTTTCTATGATTGTATCTGTTTCTGTGAGGTCTAAAAATACAGTACTATCGCACCCTTTAGCGCTTAGTAAAGGTATTGTATAATTTCCAGAAGTTGTAAACGTTTGTGTGCCGACAGTAATTGTCGTTCCATTGCAAACTACATATTTTAAGGCTGTTGTTTTCTTTGGATTTACAGTCAATGTCAATTGTACTATGCTATCACATTGATTAGAGCTTTGTAAGGTAACAGTGTGCACACCAGAAGTCGTAAAAGCTTGATTGCCGATAGTGTAAGCATTGCCTTCGCAAATTTCTTCCGCAAGCGTAGTGATTTTTTTAGGAAAAACACTTAAGGCTAATTGAATTACGCTATCACAATTTTGTGATGTTTTTAGTGTGACTACATGATTTCCTGTTGTAGTAAAAATTTGATTGCCAATAGTTACAGCTTCTCCATCGCAAATACTTCTTACGATTCGTGTTTCTTTAGTTGGATTTACTAGCAATGATAAGTTAATCGTTGAATCACAACCTTTGGTAGTAAATGTATGAATGATATAATTTCCTGATTCAGAAAATGTTTGTCCACCTACTTGAATACTTTGCCCTTGGCATAATACCCTTTGGAGTGAGCTGATTTTAGGTTGATGTACCCTAAGTTGTAAATTGATAATGGAATCGCAGCCAACATTTGTTCTGAAAGTATCTGTATAATTGCCTGTTTGCGTATAGGTGTGTGCGCCAATGATTACGGATTCACCTTGGCAAATATCTCTACTGATATTGTTGATAATACTGTTTGTTACAGTAAGATGTAAGGTAACTATGGAGTCACAAGCATTTGCAGCCTGCAAGGTAATAGAATATGTTCCACTTGTAGAAAATGTTTGATTGCCGATGCTTACACTTTGTCCTTGGCAAATACTACGATTGATGCTTGTTGTTTTTTTATCTTTGACAATAACGCTAATGAATGAGGAGTCAACAGGATTGCAATTGTTTGGATCACGAATGATGAATTTTACAGTATATGTTCCCGGATTGTTGTAAGTATGCGTAGGAAATTCTAGCGTCGAGGTGCTGCCATCTCCAAAGTCCCAGAAAAACTGAGTGCCTGGCTGTGTTGATGTGTAAGTGAAATTGACATTCATCGGTGCACAAGCGATATGTGGTGTTGCCGTTGTGGTAATGATTTGCAAGCCAGTAAGATTAAAATCAAATTTAAAACCAGCCATATTGCAATTGTCAGAATTATTGTTTGGTCCAGCAACGCCAGCAGTAGTTGGAAATGCATTGGTAGCGCCACAGCTTGCACATACTGCCTGATACACGATTCCATTTTTATCAAATCGGCTAGTGCCGCCATCAACGTGATCGCCGATGCCACCGTCTTCTCCGAAGTATGTCGCATATTTCAAAGATCTTGCATCGCGCCCAAGATTTATCAAATAAAAATCACTTCCATCAGTCGAATGTTTAAAAGCATCATTAGTAAGTGCCATGTTGAATGTATTTCCTCGATAATTGACATTGCCACCCCAACCTACAGCATAAATATTTTCGCAAACATCGACTAAAAGTGCAGTAGGAGAAATATTGATAGAAGTTGAATTTTCGCTACCAAAAACAGTAGAGAACAAAGAAGTACTTAATGCATTATTTAGTTTGTGAATAAATTGCTTTGCGCCAGCATTGCTATATACATTTGCAGAAACAGGATAGTCGCCTAATGTTTGTCCAAATAAATACACATTATCATTATTATCTAAATCAATGATATAGCTTTGATCATAGCTGTTTGTGCCGATATATGTCGAAGATAAAATGGTGTTTCCATTATTGCTAAATTTTGTTACAAATCCGTCAGTACTTCCGCCCAAATAATTTGAATGAAGACCATTATTCGTCGATAAAATATCGCTGCTATTGGTTCCGCCACAAATAAAAATATTTTTGTTTTTATCGATAGCCATACTATATGACGCATCATTGCCGGAGCCACCAAAATAAGATGCCCAATTTAAAACAGATAAATCAGCATTGAATTTTGCTACTAATCCATCCGTATTTCCACCACCAAAATTGGACTGTGCTTTCCCTGATGTGTTTGGTATATCTGTAGATGTTGTAGTAGAGGTAATATAAATATTTCCATCGATATCAAGTGCGACATCGCTGCGTGATTCATCACCATAATTAAATGCTGTTTCTGAATTGAGATTGGTACCATCATTTCCGGTGCCACCGAAGAAGCTTGAGCCGATTAATGCAGTACCTGTTGCGTTGAATTTTGTAATGGCAAGGTCAGCACCATTTGGAAAACTAATTTCGTACGCAAGTGCAGGGTTGCCACCATTGAATGTTTTGTCAAATGCATTTGCTGTTGTTGGAAAGTCTGTGGAACTGGTAGCCATTACTGCAATCAACTCATTATTTGGCGTGCTTATCAAACTTGCTAAAAGCTCGTTTGAACTTCCTCCTAAATAAGTTGAAAATAATTTATTGCTTCCATTGTTGTTAAACTTAGTGATAACGATATCGCTTGGCTGAAATCCTGAGCCACCACCAAAATTAGTTTGGAAAGCACCTAATGTTGTTGGATACATAGCTCCCAGTGTAATGCCTCCTAAGAACATATTTCCTAAATGATCGTGTGTAGCAGATGAGCCCCAATTGTCGGACAAACTACCAGAATAGCTGGAAAATACTAAAGTTGGATCGATGGTTAAATCGTACAATTTATTATAGCCATTTGGTAAAATAAAAGAAAGGACATTGTTCGATAGCTGAAACAAACAAGGCACTTCTTTTGTTTCGCCATTGATGATTTGGAAAGCATAAGGTTTTAATTCGTAGATATCAGCTATTGAGGTTTTAATTTTTAAGTTGCCATTTTGCTCAATACTAAGCTTGTCCATTCCCTTGAATTGGAATTGTATATCATTTACATTGCCATTCGTATGTACAATATAGTCAGACTTCATCGCTTTATCTTGACTATAAATTTTGAAGTCTATGTTTGGATAAATATTGTCATAATGTATGGTTCTGTATATACCAACATTTGATTTCCAATTTGATGAATTTCCTACGAAATAATTGTTATAATATGCTTGTTTTTCTGTCGCATATACTTTTGAAGTAGCATTGCTGTTCAGCCATTTTA
>JADKZZ010000025.1 GCA_020848475.1 Chitinophagales bacterium
ATGACGAAGCAAAACGATTTCAGGAAGCTATCACAATGGCCTATCATAATTTTCATGGCGTTGAAACGCGTATTGTGCGCATCTTCAATACCTATGGACCACGAATGCGCTTAGATGATGGTCGTGCTTTACCAGCATTTATGAGTCAAGCGCTCAATGGCGAAGATTTGACTATGTTTGGCGATGGCTCACAAACACGTTCTTTTTGTTACGTGTCTGATTTGATAGACGGTATTTATAAGCTATTACTGAGCGATTATCATTTGCCAGTAAATATTGGCAATCCGCAAGAGATTACGCTATTGCAGTTTGCCGAAGAGATTTTGAAGTTGATTGATACAAAATCGAAAATTGTATATTTACCTTTGCCAAAAGATGACCCAAAACAACGTAAACCAGATATCACTAAAGCAAAAAATATATTAGGTTGGGAACCGAAAGTAGAACGTGCGGAAGGTTTGAGAATTACCTTGGAATATTTTAAAAAAGAATTGGGAAAATAATTAATATATTCTATTTAAACCAACTCGAATACTTCAAATAGTTATTAGCAATTCGCTCGTTTTGGTCTTTAAACACTTCTTCAGAAACTTGTTTTACCTTTTTCGCAGGCACGCCAGCATAGATGCTACCGGCTTCTACTCTTGTGTTTTCTAATACGACAGCGCCAGCAGCAATTAAGGCATTTTTTTCAATATAGCAATTGTCCATGACAATGGCACCCATACCTACAAGCACATTGTCTTCCAGTGTGCAACCATGTACCAATGCATTATGACCAATTGAAACGTTATTGCCGATATTCAATTTTGTTTTTTCAAACGTGCAATGTAAGACTGCGCCATCCTGTATATTAACCTTGTCGCCAATTTTTATGGAATTGACATCGCCTCTGATTACAGCATTGAACCACACACTACAATCATTGCCCATTTCTACATCGCCAATGATAGTAGCATTTGGTGCTAAATAACAATTTTCACCAATTATTGGCGTTTTTTCTCTGCATGGAAGTATTAATGCCATTTTTTTATAATTTTATACTTGTTTAGATAATGATAAAAGTATTTAAAAAATCGAAACTAAATTACACGATAATCGTGATAATTTTATCAATAATGCTCTTGCAATCTTGTGCTGCAGCAAAAGCAAAAAAATGCCAATGTCCAACCTTTGGTACAACTAAGAAACATTAGCCTCTTGATCCAATATATATTCCTATAAGAATAACCATTAAACCAAAAATGTGTAAGAATAATATTTCTTCACCAATAAATATTCCAATGATTATCGACACCATTGGTATGACATAAGTTGTCATGGTGGCAAATAATGCCGTGGTTCGCTCTGCCAAAATATTAAAATATACTTGCGCAAGAGCAGTGCCTAAAACACCTAATAAAAGCAAATATTTCAACGCTTGCCAGCTTACTGTAGGCTGCGCAATGATTTTTGCAAATCCGCCCGAAAAGATTAAATACAGAATAGAAAAAAATGCAACGAAAGCGTATTGTAAAAGCGCTACTCTAATGGGATGCTCCTGTTGAAAATGATGTTTGTAAATATTGGCATTTAAACCATAACAAATGGTTGCGAGCAAAGGCAATAAAATATAAGGATTGATTGAAGTAATGCTTTGTTTGGATAGGATAATAATCAAAGTACCAATAAAACCAATGGCTACACCAATAATTTTGTTTTTTGTTAAGGAAATGCCAAATAACAAACTACCAATTGTTAGCGCAAATAATGGCGTAGTGGAATTCATGATGCCAGACAATGCGCTGTCTATTTTTGTGCCAGCAACACAAAACATAATCGAAGGAATGAGATTGCCAAACAAACCCAATAAGGGTACAAACACTAATTTTTCTTTGGGCAGCGATAAAGATTTTAAGTTGATAATTATTAATGGTATAAAAGCAAAAAATGCAATGCTCATGCGCAAAGCAGCCACCTCAAGTGGCGAAAAGACACTTAATCCTTTTTTGATAAAGAAAAATGAAAAACCCCAAATAGTAGATAATCCTGCAAATATAAGCCAATCATAAAATGTGATTTTATTTTTTGTCGGTGTTGTAATGCTATTTTCTGCGCCTATCTTTTCTTCCATTGCGCCACAAAGGTAGGTATTTTATGAGTTTGGCAAGTAATTTGTATATTTATCTTCATGAAAAAATGGATACTTTTTGTACTTCTCTTTCCTTGTTTACATATAGCATTTGCCCAAAATGAAATACAAGTAGTAAAAATTGAGCAACTGAAAAAGGTGTACACACATGCCAATGATACTACTTATATTATCAATTTTTTTGCGACTTGGTGTGGCCCATGTATGCAAGAAATGCCCATACTGAATCAGTTTTATGAAGACAATAAAAATACTTCCAAAAAACTAATTTTTGTGAGCCTAGATAATGCAGGTTATTTGAAGAAATTACCGACAAAATTGAAAAAAATTGGTATTAAGGCACCTGTATATTTGCTTAACGAAAGTAGTGATTTTTCGTGGTTGCCTTATATCGATAAGCGTTGGCAAGGTAGCATACCAGCAACAATGGTTGTCAATGGCAATAAAAATGTAAAAGC
Source organism: Chitinophagales bacterium (assembly GCA_020848475.1). Taxonomy (GTDB): domain Bacteria; phylum Bacteroidota; class Bacteroidia; order Chitinophagales; family JADIYW01; genus JADJSS01. Next base: position 2,590 of record JADKZZ010000025.1, read on the forward strand.
GTTTTTTGAAACACCACTGGAAAAAGGACAACTTGAATTCTATTTGAAAAAATTAGGGCTTTAAGTTGATTTCATTCAAATTATGATAAAATCTATTTAATAAAATATTCGCACCTTAAATAGATATTTCCTGCTGTCATTATAGTAACTTTGTGTGCTATATGTCTGTTTTTGAACGTGTTTTAGGCGGTAATGTTTTTTACGAATTTTGGAAGCAACTCCAACAGCATATTTTTTCTGAAGCTCGATTCATACAGCTCATCACTTTACAGCCCATCGAAATCTATAAAGCTTCTACTCAGCTCGAAGTGGACGATGCCAAAATAGATTTGCATATTAGAAGCAATGTCGAAAATTTGATGCAACGTAGAATTGAGCGTACCATCAATCTATTAACATTAAACTTATTAGAAAACAAAAACAAGGCTTATATTTTCGATTTTGATGTCATTATTAAAGCGCAAATGGCTTATGCTGAAGTGAATAAATTCTTCAACCATCATTTTGCCAAACAAACCTATGTGATTGAAGAAAATCAATATTACTTATTTATAAAGAAATTTGAAACAAGCAATATTGGTACAAAAGGCGAAGTACGACTGCCATTTATGTTAGAGTCAAAAAGGTGGTTTTTGAAACGCAAGATGCATGGCGTAGCAGTATTTAATGGGTCTATTAATTTCCATCAACCTAAGTACGTCATCAAAACACGAAATTTACGATATAGATTAGAGACAAATAATTGGATTTTGAAAATAATCGACCGAATATATCATGATCAAATTGTAGCATTCTTGTCTGATTTTTTACAATATAATTTTTCGGAAGAATTAATGCACGCAAAAGCAGAAGCACAAGCGCAAATTGATTCGTTCCAAAGCCAAACCAATTGGATTGCTGGGCAAATTGAAGAAATGGACATGGAAAGAATCACAATAGAAAATGATGGTGTGCACGCCGTGTTTTTAGCACAAGGAAAACTGAGATTAATTCCTTAGATTTGTATTTTTAATACTTGAGATGTACAAAGCACCATTACACTTATCACCAATTGAAAATAAAAGAATACTTATCACCGGCGGTGCTGGTTTTATAGGTTCTAATATTGCAGAATATTTAATGTTACACGGCGCAAAAGTTCGTGTGTTAGACAATTTAGCTACTGGAAATATGTCAAATCTTGATGCTTTTCAAAACTATCCAAATTTTGAATTTCTAGAGGGCGATATCCGCAATTTTCAAGATTGTGAACACGCTTGTAAAAATATAGATATGGTGTGCCACCAAGCAGCCATCGGCTCCGTGCCGCGTTCTATCAAAGATCCAATTACGACAAACAATGTCAATATTGGCGGTTTTGTAAATATGCTTACAGCAGCCAAAGATGCTGGCATCAAACGTTTTGTTTATGCATCATCATCTTCTGTGTATGGCGATGAACCAAATTTACCTAAAAAAGAAGAGCGTATCGGAAATCCATTATCGCCTTATGCGGTCACAAAATTTACAAATGAAGTTTATGCAAATGTCTTTTCGCGTTGCTATGATATGGAATTAATTGGCTTGCGATATTTCAATATTTTTGGCCCAAAACAAGATCCATACGGTGAATATGCCGCTGTGATGCCTTTGTTTATTAAAAGTTTGATGCAAAACGAGGCACCTTTCATTAATGGCGATGGCGAACAATCTAGAGATTTTACGTATGTTCATAATGCGGTACAAGCCAATATATTAGGTTTAACTACTGAAAATCCTGCGACTTTCAATCAAGCCTACAACGTGGCATTTGGCGAGCGTTTTACCATTAATCAAATGTTTGATGCAATCGCTGATTATCTGAAAAAAGATATAAAAGCGATACACAGAGAACCACGTGCTGGTGACATTCGCGACTCGCTGGCAGATATTTCCAAAGCACAAAATCTTTTAACTTACCAAGCTCAATATTCCTTCAAACAAGGTTTGCCATTGACCATAGAATATTTCAGAAAAGTGTTTGATAAAAGTTTGGCATTTTCCTAAATGTTCAGAAAATAATGGTCACTATTTGAAAGATTAGTTCTAAATCGGCGATATGCTTGTGGTAATTGACTTAAAAAATGTGAATTTTTACAAATTACTCATTAATAAAACCTTATAAGCAAATTCAGTGTGCGATTTTTAATCGTAAAAATGTATCTTTGTTCCTCTTTTTAAACCACTCTCTTGAGCAAGAGCCTGCAAATATTTTGTCTGTTGCTAACCTTACTTTTAGGTGCGAAAATTTCTTATGCTCAAGAAAATGAATTTGGCTTTTGGGCAGGCACAAGTGTCTATGTTGGTGATTTGAATCCTACAATCTCATTTAAAAATGCGCGCTGGGCAAGTGGCGCTTTTTATAGATATAATTTTAATAACAGAATGACGGTGCGTGCAGCGATGAATTATGGTTTTCTAGATGCTGACGATAGCAGAATAAAACGCGCACCATTTCTACAACAACGCAACCTCGATTTTAAATCGCATATTGCTGAATTGGCCGCAACATTCGAAATTAATTTTTTCAAATATTCTCTGATAAAATCGAGAGATACAAAATTTTGGACGCCATACATTTTTATCGGTGCAAGTATGTTTTATTACAATCCATATACCAAGTATGATGGCAGAAAATATAAACTGGAATCAGTAGGCACAGAAGGGCAGAAAACGGCCAATAGGCCGACAAAAAATCGAGGATACGACCAATATTCTTTTGCAATTCCTTACGGAATTGGTGTGAAAGTAGCATTGAATACCAATTGGGCATTAAATGTGGAGGCCAGTAGTCGTATTACCTTCACGGACTACATTGATGATGTGAGCGGAAACTATGCAGAAGCTGAAGATGTCAATTATTTTGTCAACGGTGTAAATATGGGTCCATTGTTGGCAGATAAATCCGCTACGCATGTTGGAATTCCTGGTAAGCAACGCGGCACCAGCAAAGATAAAGATAGATTTATATTCGTAGGTGTTGGATTGACCTATACCATTCATACATCAAAATGTCCTAAAGTTTTATAAAAAATATACCTTGAACACAAACGAAAATATCGCATACCAAGATAAAATAGATACTTCGAAATTGCCGGAGCATATTGCTATTATTATGGACGGCAATGGTCGCTGGGCAAAAGCACAAGGCAAGCATCGCATTTTTGGCCACAAAAATGGTGTGAAAGCTGTGCGTGAAGTTACAGAAGGCTGTGCCGAAATAGGTATAAAAAATCTCACGCTGTATGCTTTTTCGACAGAAAATTGGAATCGTCCGAAATTAGAAGTGTCCGCATTGATGGAATTGTTGTTTATAACAATGGGAAAGGAAATTAAAACCTTACAGAAAAACAATATTCGTTTGAATGCAATTGGCCATTTACACAGCTTGCCAGAATCTAATAGAAAAGTCTTATTGGAATTAATGGAAGCAACGAAAAACAACACGCGTATGACTTTAACTTTGGCATTAAGTTATGGCGCCAGAGAAGAGCTGACAGAAGCCACAAAAAAAATAGCACAAGCAGTAAAAGATGGACAATTGTCAATAGAAGATATTAAGCAAGAAACCATCACGGAGCAATTATATACAAAAAATATTCCTGATCCAGAATTGATGATACGCACCAGTGGCGAGCATAGAATAAGCAATTTTTTGCTATGGCAAATGGCATATACAGAATTATATTTTACAGAAAAATTTTGGCCTGAGTTTACCAAAAATGATTTGTATAAAGCAATATATGAATTCCAAAATAGAGAACGACGCTTTGGAATGACAAGTGAACAAATTAATGAACAATTGACCACCAACAACTAAGAAAATAAATGACGCACACTACAAAAAATATTCTACTATTAACTTTCGGTTTTTTGTTCTTTTTCTATCATGCATCAGCACAACAAATAGATACGACTGTCGTTAATTATAAAGAACCAAAGAAATTTAAACTTGCTGCACTAGAAATTTCAGGAACACAATTTCTCGATAAAAATATTATTCGCTCTTTGACAGGTTTGAAGGTTGGCGATGCTATTACAGTGCCTGGCGACGATATCACAAAGTGTATTAAAAATTTATGGAAGCAAGGCTTATTCGGAAACGTAAAAGTATTTGCAGATAAATTTGAAGGAGAAAATGTGTACTTGACAATCGAAGTATTAGAAAAACCAAGATTAAATGAAATCACATTAAAAGGCTTGAAAAAAAGCGACGCTGACGATTTAAAAAAGAAATTAGAAGTATTAAAAAGCAAACCATTAACCGATGCATTAAAACTAAATATCAGAAATACAATCATCGATCAATTTGAAGATAAATCATACCTAAATCCAGTAATTAATATTGTAGAAAAAAATGATGAAGGCTTGATAAACAGTGTGTCATTAGTTGTAAATGTCGATAAAGGAAATAAAGTAAAAATCAATCATATTGAATTCTTAGGTAGAGAATACGGTGAGCTCTCAAAGATGCGTAAAGTGATGAAAGATACACGCGAGCGCTCAAAAGTCGAATTGTTTTTAAAAGATGGCAGAAGCAGAAAACAAAAAGCAAAAGATGCTTTATACACCTTGGCGAATCTCAATTCAAATTCTGTAAAAGACTTTTTTATGGATAGATTTAGAATCACCTTTAAAGGTTCTAAATTTAATGAAAGAAAATACGAAGACGACAAACAAAAACTAATCGATTACTATAACAACAATGGTTTTCGCGATGCAAAAATAGTTGCAGATACAGTAATCAATGACGATGATGGAAATGTAAGCATCGTCATGAATATCAGCGAAGGAAGACGCTATTACTTCGGCGATATCAACTTTAAAGGAAATTCTAAATTTCCGACAGAAACACTATCACGTGTGTTAAACATCAAAAAAGGCGATGTGTATAATGCTGAATTATTGCAGAAACGATTAACACAAGACCCTGATGGCGGCGACATTAGCTCATTATATTACGATGATGGTTATTTATTTTTCAGTATTAATCCAGTTGAGTCATCAGTTATAAACGATTCCATTAATTTAGAAATTCGCATAAACGAAGGACCGCAAGCAACCATCAAAAATGTAATTATTGAAGGCAACGACAAAACTAATGAACACGTTATTCGACGCGAGTTGCGCACATTCCCAGGCGACAAATTCAGCCGTTCTGATTTGATACGTTCACAACGTGAGATTGCTAACTTAGGATTTTTTGATCCGCAAGAAACACGTGTAGAGCCAATTCCAAATCCTTCAGATGGTACGGTTGATATTAAATATACAGTGAAAGAAAAATCAGCCGACCAAGTCGAATTATCAGCTGGCTGGGGTGGAAAGCAAGGTGGTCTTATCGGTACTTTAGGCTTGAAGTTTAACAACTTCTCTTTAAGAAATATCTTCAATAAAAAAGCTTGGACACCATTGCCAACCGGCGACGGACAGCAGTTGACATTGCGTATAGAAAGTAATGGTAAACGTTATCAAAATTATAACTTCTCTTTCACAGAGCCATGGTTAGGCGGCAAAAAACCTAACGCATTCACAATAGCCGCTTTCCGCTCACGTATTCAAGATGTTTCTGGAAGCACAGTACTCGGCAAACAAATCACCAATGGTCTTTCGGTATCCTTGGGAACGCGTTTGAAAAAACCAGACGACTTCTTTATCGTTCAAGCTGCCGCTAACTATTATGGTTATAAATTAGATAATTTTTCTAATCGCTATTTTGTTGGCACACAACCTTTAGACAGCGGTAAGTTCAACAACTTGAACTTTAAAATCACCTTATCTAGAAATTCGATAAACCAACCAATTTTCCCTACAGGTGGTGCAAAAGTAGAAGCATCATTGCAGTTTACACCGCCATATTCCTTGTTTAGAAAAGATGCCAACTACGATGGTATGTCTATTGCTGAGAAATATAAATTGATAGAATATCATAAATGGAAAGTCAGCATCGATTGGTACCAACAATTAGGAAAATCAAAATTAGTATTGCGTACAGCGGCGAAATTTGGATTCTTAGGCACGTATAACAAGAAAGTTGGCATCACACCATTTGAGCGTTTCCAAGTAGGTGGAAATGGTATTCCATCCAACGTCACTTTATTCGGAACGGACATCATCGCACATCGTGGTTTCGAAGGCGATTACTCTAACTCAGGTGGTGATCCAATTTACAATAAATTCTTGCTCGAGCTAAGATATCCATTCTCTTTAAATCCGTCGGCAACAATATATGGTTTAGTTTTCTTTGAAGCAGCGAATACTTATGCGAGCTTTAAAGATTATAATCCATTCAAATTAAAGAAAAGTGTTGGTATAGGTGTGCGCGCCATCTTGCCAATGTTTGGTCTAATTGGCATTGATTATGGCATACGTTTTGATAGTGCTAATGGTAGTCCAATAAAACAATATAACGGATTCTTTGACTATATCGGTAAAAATGGAAATATATCATTTATACTCGGCTTCGAACCAGAATAATGGCTAAAATAAAGGACAAACAAAATGAAAAAAATTATTCTATCCATCACATTTTTTGTTGCAGTAATGATGTCTGCAAATGCGCAACGCTTTGCATATGTAGATACAAAATATATTCTGGAAAAATTACCAGATTATAAAGCGGCGCAACAAAAATTAGACGATCAAGCGGCACTTTGGCAAAAAGAAATTGATACCAAAAATGAAACATTAAAAAAGATGTATTCAAAATATCAAGCAGAAGAATTTTTGTTGACTGCTGAATTGAAGAAACAGCGAGAAGACGAAATAGTGAAAGCCGAAGACGAATTAAAAGACTTGCAAAAAAATAGATTTGGCTATAATGGCGATTTGTTCAAAAAGCGCCAAGAATTGATACAGCCTATCCAAGATAAAGTATTTGATGCGGTTCAAAAGATTGCACAAATGCGCACTTATGATTTTATCTTCGATAAAGCATCTGGAGGCACAGCCATGCTATATACAAATCCGCAATACGACGTGAGCGAAGAAGTACTCAAAAAATTAGGCATGTAATTTGAATAGTAAATAAAAAGTAAAAAACTTAAACCAAACAATAAATTAAATAACAACAAGATGAAAAAAATTTCAGCAATTATTATCGTGGTGATCGCAACAGTAGCGAGCGTGTATGCACAAAAAACAACAAAACTTGGCTATTTAAATTCTTCTGAATTAATCAGTTTAATGCCAGAAACGGCAAAAGCAGACTCTGCAATAGATAAATATGCAGCAGAATTAGATGCATTAGGTCAACAAATGTATTTGGAATATCAAAAGAAAGCGACTGACGCACAAGCAAAAGCTAAAACTTTATCTGAAGAGCAATTAGAAATTATCGGTAAAGAATTAGCGGATTTAGAAAAACGTATTACGGATTTCCAACAATCAGCAGACCAAAAAATTGGCACTAAAAAAGAAAAATTATACGCACCAATTTTACAAAAAGCAAACGACGGAATCAAAGCGGTAGCAAAAGCAAATGCATACACATATATTTTTGATTCAGCAGCAGGAACACTATTATTCGCTGATGAATCTGATGACATATTACCATTGGTGAAAGCACACTTAAAATTGCCAGATCCAAAGCCAGCGCCAAAACCGGCAACTGCGCCAGCAACAACACCTAAATAATTATTTAGACAATTAATATAAAGTTCGTCATGCCGCAGGCAAGACGAACTTTTTTTGTTTTTATCAATAAGTTTCTCAACTTTGTTGCATGAATACAAATGCACAGTCGCCAATTGGTTTATTTGATTCTGGCATCGGCGGCCTCACGGTGGCAAATGCCATTTTACAACAATTGCCAAACGAATCTTTAGTGTATTTTGGCGATACGGCACACTTGCCATACGGCGATAAATCAGCGGATACAATTCGTTATTTTACCAAAACAATCGGTTCTTTTTTATTATCTAAAGAATGCAAAATCATCGTGATTGCTTGTAATACGGCATCTTCTGTTGCGTTTGAAATGCTACAACAATTAGCAGGCGATAAAGCACATGTGTTTAATGTGATTGATGCCGTTGTCGATGAAGTGATAAATAGAAAATATAAAAATGTAGGCGTAATAGGTACATTAGGCACTGTTAATTCAAATGCCTATAAAAATAAAATTAACGCAAAAAATCCCAACGTTAACGTGCATCAATTGGCAACGCCATTGCTTGCGCCAATGATAGAATCAGGATTTGTAGATGGACAAATTTCTCACTTAGTTATTGAAGAATATTTAAATGCACCCAGCTTGCAAGATATAGACACATTGGTGTTGGCATGCACGCATTATCCTTTAATAAAAAAAGAAATTGAAGATTTCTATGCAGCTAAAAATAAAAAGGTAGATGTATTGGCAACCAATGAAATTGTTGCTGTCCATATCAAAAAATTTATGATTGAAAATGGCATTGTCAATTACGAAAAAAAAGGTAGAAATACATTTTATGTGTCAGACTATACGGAAAGCTTTGAGAAAACGACACAGCTTTTTTATAAAGAATCAATCGATTTAATTCAGATGCCATTGTTTAAATGATAGGTTCAAATATTGCGCAATGCCGTATTTATTACATTTTCAAAATTCGGATTCTGTATAGTTATGTTTGAAGGAAAACCATTTATGTTATTTAATTTTTCCAATGCATTTTCTATATCTAATTTGTCTTGCTTACAATATACGGCGAAGCCTTTATTTGCTAATGATGCAGCCAAAAATTCCTGTTCGGTTTGGCCTTGTGCAGGAATGAGAATTGCTTTTTTTCCAATGGCAGCTAAGTCCATTATGGTAGAATAGCCTGAGCGACAAACGATACTTTTTGCTTTTTGAAAAGCAGTAAATAAATCATTAGAATTTAAGTAAGAAACGATGTTTATGTTATCAATAGTGCTTTGTGTAAATGCTATAGTTTTACCTTGAACCAACAATACTTTTTCATTCGTTTGCTTGAATACTTGTATCAATTTGTTTTCTAAATAAGTTCTTTGCGGCTCCACACCAGACAGCACGATTAATATGGAAAAATCAATATTGTCAATGAATGAAGTTTGCTTGATGAAATTAGAATATCGACTTTGTATGCCAATGTAGGAATGCGGAATCTTAAATTCAATTCCATGTGATAAACTGCCAGAAAGGTTGTTTTCATTGGCCTCGTCAGGAATCCACAACTCGTCGAATTTTTCAATTTGTTGTAAATGCCATTGTAAGAAAAAGGCATTCATAAACTGAAATGGTCGTGGTGATTGCAAAGCAATTTGATGACAAATAAAAATACTTTTCACTTTATCATGTCGAACACCATATCGGTTGTCGGAGATGATTAAATCGATATTTTCTCTTGACACAATGTTTGCTACTGCTTGATGTTCATAGCGAATTGCTTTCCATATTTTTGGAGTCTGCAACAGGACATGAAATGCAGCATTTTTTCCAACAGAATAGGTGATATTGTAGCCAGGCAACTCATGAAAGGTGAGTGTTGGAAATGCATCTTTTAAGTATAATAATGAATCGCCATTACCAGCAATATGTAAGTGATGATTATGCTGAATTAAATATTGAATTAACGGCATGCACCTAGTGGCGTGCCCTAAGCCCCAATCTAATGGCGCGATGAGTATGTGTTTCTGTGCGCTCAACGTAGTTTTCTGCCTTTCCATTTGTAAGATAATATATTTCCAAATGTTCCTACAAATGGAATATACCAACAGTGGTGCACTTCACTGATGAAAAAAGATTGCATCAAATCTTCTCTATTAAAGAAGTGTGCAGCAGATTTCAAAAAAATATAATCGATAATAGATTTACACAACAATTGAAAGATAGCCATGGCTAAAAAAAAGAAGGCAGGCAAGAATTGAATAAGTGCCACTAAAGTTCTGTCAGGAAATAAGATAGAATAAGTTGCTTTGCCAATAAAATAAAAGGCATTCATCCAAATGCTAAGTACAAATAAATAAATCAATCCTAAGATAATAGTGATACGCTTGTCTTGGTAAGCAGCAGACTTACTAGTCCATCTAAAACGCTGTTGCAAAAAATCAGCAATATTTTGCATTGGTTGCGTAAGCACAATGGCTGCTTTGTTCTTTAAAAATTGTACACGATTTGGGAATTTATGAGCAATCTTGTACACTAAGAACATATCGTCGCCACTGGCTTTTTGGTCGATATGTTGATAGCCATTTACCGATAAAAATGCTTCTTTTTCATAAGCTAAATTAGCGCCATTTGCCATATTGAAAATATCCATGCGCAACATAGCACCAGTAATTGCTTGCATTCCACAAAAATCTAATGCCTGAAAATGTTGAAATTTTGTTTTGTCTTGATAATAGCCAACAGGCGCAGCAATTAAAGCACATTTTTCTTTTTCATAAAAACTAACAATGCTATGAATCCAATGTTGCTGCAATCTGCAATCCGCATCTGTTGTGATGATGAGTTTCCCTTTTGCTAATTGCACAGCTGCTTCAATTGCTCTTTTTTTATAGGCAATTGAAGACGATAGTTCTGCAATAAGTTGTGCTAGTTTATAGACTTTAATGTATTGGTATTGTGCGGCAAATTCGAGACAAATATCGTAGGTGTTATCTTCAGAAAAATCATCGATAATGATAACTTCTATTAAGTTTTCAGGATATATTTGATGTGAAATATCTTGTAATAAATGAGCAATATTTGCGGCTTCATTTCGTGCTGGAATGATAATGCTTACGCTTGTTTCGACATCTTCTTTTAAAAAGTGTACTTCTTCAATGTCATTCCATTCGTTTTTATAAGTAAGCATGATGCTTACATAAAAAATAGTGAGTAAAAATGAAATAAACAGTAATAGCAACACGATAGATAGTTTTGGTTTTTCTTATGCGATGTTTAAAGTTAAGCATTCCTATTTGTAATAGAATTACTTTTTATACACTTGTGTTATTCGTATTACTACTTTTTGCTTATTTAAAATGTAAAATGATTAAACTTCAATGCCAGCATATTCATTCAGTACTTCTTCTAATATAGAATATATTTCATCGATGTCATTTGTAGTCACCAATCGATGTCTGTAAGGTTTTATATTCGGTAATCCTTTTAAATAGTTGGAATAATGAGGACGCATTTCTAATATACCGAGTGCATTGCCTTTCCATTCAAGCGATTTTTGTAAATGCGATTTTATGGTTTCAATCTTGTCTTCTATGCGTGGTGTTGGAATTAATTTTCCTTCAAATAAATAGGCTTTTATTTGATTAAAAATCCAAGGTGCTCCAATGGCAGCACGGCCAACCATAATGCCATCAACGCCATATTTATTTTTGTAATCCAGTGCTTTTTGTGGTGAGTCTATATCGCCATTTCCAAAAATAGGAATATGCATTCTTGGATTTTCCTTTACTTTGGCAATTAGTGTCCAATCGGCCTCGCCTTTATACATTTGTTTGCGCGTGCGACCGTGAATGCTAAGTGCTTTGATGCCGATGTCTTGCAGCCGTTCTGCCACTTCTACAATATTTTTCGAATTATCGTCCCAGCCTAAGCGAGTTTTAACAGTTACTGGTAATTTTGTTGCTTTGACAACTTGTGCTGTTAGACGTACCATTTTCGGAATATCTTGCAAGATGCCGGCGCCAGCCATTTTGCAAACTACTTTATTGACCGGACAGCCATAATTGATATCGATAAGGTTTGGATTGGCTTGTTCTACAATTTGTGCACTTTGTACCATTGCATCTTCTTCACCACCAAAAATCTGAATGCCTATGGGTCGCTCGTAATCGTAGATGTCTAATTTTTGGACGCTTTTTGCAGCATGCCTGATTAAGCCTTCAGACGAAATAAACTCAGTGTACATGAGGTCGGCGCCATATTGTTTGCAAACATATCTAAAAGGCGGATCGCTCACATCTTCCATTGGTGCTAACAACAATGGGAAATCACCTAATTCTATGTCGCCGATTTTTATCATATCTTTACACAAAGATACAACGATGACGGAGAATATAGTAGATGAGCACGTAAACATCACATTAAACAATAAAGGAAAAATCCAAGATTATGCATTTGGCACACAGCTATTCACATGGTTTCTTGTATTTGGCTTTTGCTTTGTACTGGCGCAAATGATTAGTGGTGCATTGATAGTTGCTTATTATCAATCAATCGATATGCATAAAATAGTGGCAGATGTCTATCATCTTAATGCTTTGCGCTTTGCACAATTATTGGCAACGATAATTAGTTTTTTGTTGCCAGCATTTATTTTTAGCAAATTAAAATCAAACACTATACTTTCTTATAGTGCAGCAAATATTGGATTTAATCCTGTTTTTTTTATCATAGTGCCCATGTTGATTTACACGATTTATCCAAGTATCAATTTCTTGTTTTTTGTCAATAAATGGATAGGAATAGGCAATGTAAATCAATCATCACAAACAGAATACAAAATGTTGGTCGATGCCTTATTAAAAGATGATAGCGTAGTGGTGTTAATGTTTAATTTGCTCA
>JADKZZ010000026.1 GCA_020848475.1 Chitinophagales bacterium
ACAAGTAAATATAAATTTAGCATCGCAGATATATCTTAAAGCCATATTTAACTAGGGAATCATTGGATGTGTTGCATCAATTATTATTTTTTTAAGTAGTTTAATTGCTCGTAGCTCATCAAGATTATAAGTATCTAATTCAGCAATAGCATTATTTGCTTCTTCGAATTCTTGTGGAATATTTTCATTTATTAATAAGGCTATATTTTTTCCACTTTTGGTGGTGAATGAACCATCTTCCGTAATGCAAATATTAACGGAATCATTCAACCTGCTTATGTCTATTTTTACAGTAGTATAACCAGTTACTCCGCCACTTGTAGCAGTTAAAAATATATAGACGAATGCCGGATTGCCAGCTACTTCACCTAAATAATATTTAGTACCATTGGCAACAATATTAATAAAAACTGGGTTAGGTTTGACTAGAGCTGCTTGTAATTCATATATGTCTTGATAATTACATTTTTTTGTAAATGATAAATAAATCTTCATAGTTTAATTTTTTATGTTTTATTAAATTTGGTACAAATTTTATATATCTAAAGTAAGCATTAACAATATAATACTTTATCACAATGAGTAAACGGTCGTTTCATTGAGTAAACGGTAATTTTGTGTCTTTTTTAATAAAAAAGCCAATATGTACTTCATATTGGCTTTACTTTATTTTATGTAAATGCTTCTATTCTTCATCCATGTAAGGATAGGAATAATATTTAGGTGGCACATAGTTTTCTTTTATTGTGCGTGGCGAAACCCAGCGTAGTAAATTCCATTTACTGCCAGCCTTGTCGTTCGTACCACTTTTACGTGCACCACCGAATGGTTGTTGCCCAACCACTGCACCAGTGCATTTATCATTGATATAAAAATTACCAGCACTATTTACTAATCTGTCTCGCATTTTTTCAATAATATAGGTGTCTTGCGCCAAAACAGCACCAGTAAGTGCATACTCAGATGTGTTATCTACTAAATGTAAAATATCATCAAATGCTTCATCTTCATACACATAAATAGTTAATACAGGACCAAAAATTTCTTCCACCATCGTTGCTGATTTTGGATCTTTTGTCAATATCACTGTCGGCTCGATATAATAGCCTTTTTTGTTATCATAATTTCCGCCATACATAATGATATTATCTGGATTAGCCTTTGCTTGCTCTATATATCTTGTAATTCTTTTAAATGCATCTTCAGAAATAACAGCGCCCATGATTACAGTAAAATTTTCGATATTGCCGATTTTAAAAGTTTTTAATGCGGCATACATTTTTTCCCAAGTTGTGTCCCAAATCGATTTTGGAATATAGGCACGCGAACAAGCTGAGCATTTTTGACCTTGATATTCAAAAGCGCCGCGAAGTAATGCTGTTGCCAACACGTCGATATCGGCACTCTGATGCGCCAAAATATAATCCTTACCACCTGTTTCACCTACGATTCTTGGATAGCTTTTATAGATATGTAAATTTTTGCCTATGGTTTCCCAAATGCTATTGAAAACACCTGTAGAGCCTGTAAAATGAACACCTGCAAAAGAAGGATGCGACAAGATAAGATTAGTTGTTTCAGCAGCATTTGCAAATACCATATTAATGACACCATCAGGCAAACCTGCTTCTTTGAAAATTTCCATGATAGTCCACGCTGAATATATCTGTGTGTTTGATGGTTTCCAAACGACTACATTGCCCATTAATGCTGGCGATACAGATAAATTACCTGCAATTGCTGTAAAATTAAATGGTGTTACTGCATATACAAAACCTTCTAAAGGACGATATTCTAAAGTATTTCTTGTGCCTGGAGATGAGATTGGTTGCTCATTATATATTTGTGAAGCAAAGTAAACATTAAAACGTAAAAAATCAGCTAATTCGCAAGCTGAGTCAATTTCTGCTTGATAGACATTTTTCGATTGACCTAGCATTGTTGCTGCATTAATAGCAGCGCGATAAGGCCCAGCAATCAAATCTGCAGCTTTTAAAAAAACAGATGCACGGTCCTCCCAATGCATACTTGCCCATTTTTCTCTGGCTTGCAGTGCAGCATCTATAGCTTGTTGTACATGTGTTATATTTCCTTTGTGATAATGCGCTAATTTGTGCGACAATTCGTGTGGTGGAAAAATATCTACTGTGTCATTGGTGCGCACTTCTTTACCTGCAATAATCATCGGAATATCATACACTATATTTTTGCGTCTGCTAATCTCCTTTTTCAAGTTTATACGTTCCGTACTATTGGGCAAGTAAGCTAAAATAGGTTCATTAGTAGGCAATGGAATGGTAGCAATTTTATTAGGCATAGCTATTTTTTATTTATTAACAATTAGAAACAGTAACTATTTGAAAACAAATTTACGATATAAAAGTTGAAATAAGTAATTAGTTGTTATAACAACTTTATTTAAACGATAGAACTCCTTGATATTCTATGTCAAATTGTTTGGCAAGCATTTCATCGACTTCTGTTGTGAGCTGTATTTGTTGTTGAAAAAATGAGCTAAGTGATGGTAGCTGTTTATTCATTTCAGGCCGTTCAAAATACAATCTACCTGTTCGTCTTATGATAAAGTCAGCAATAGAATTTGTGAGTTCATGTTCTATGCAATAATCTGCTTCTGCGAATAGTAGATTATTATTGAAATTAGTTTGTGCCATAGCTAAAATATATTGCGTATTACTGCCATATTTCAACACTAATTCAAGTATTTCATCTAAATAAAATTGCTTAAAATCTTCTTGTAAATTCTTAGCAAATTCTAATGGAGTTTGCTGTAAATGTCCACCACTTAATGTAATATTAGCCGTACTGCAAGGTAAAAATTCTCTTTGGTCTTCTAATTTTAGTTGTTTACACACCACATTAACACTACGCTCAGCCATCTTTCGAAATCCAGTAAGCTTACCACCAGCAATAGAAATTAGATTTGAATCTGAAATAAAAATTTCATCTTTACGCGATAAATCAGATGGTGATTTTCCATCTTCATGTATTAATGGTCTTAAACCAGCCCAAGTTGATTCCACATCATCAATGTTTAACTGCTGATTGGGAAACATATAATTAGCAGCATGTAAGGTATATTCTACATCTTCTTTTGTAGCAAATGGATAATTGACATCGCCAGTATAATTTGTGTCTGTTGTACCAATATATACTTTGTTACCACGAGGAATCGCAAAAATCATTCTACCATCTTGCACATCAAAATATACGGCTTGTTGTATTGGTATTCTTTCTTTTTTAACTACGATATGAATACCTTTTGTAAGATGTAATCTTTTTTTAGTTAATGATTTGTCTATTTTACGCAATTCATCGACCCAAGGGCCACAAGCATTAATTACTTTTTTTGCATTAATGTGTAATGATTCCTTATTTAAAATATCTAAACATACAGCGCCATTGATTTTATTATTATTATCTAATGTGAATGATGAAAATGAAACATAATTAACACACAGCGCACCTTTATCTACAGCAGTCTTCAGTACTTCAATACACAAGCGAGCATCGTCGCTTCTATACTCAACATACATGCCACCTCCTTTTAAAATATCTGTGTTTAGCAATGGTTCTTTTGCTAAAGTTTCTTGTTTAGAAAGCATGTTTCTTCGTTCTCCTTTTTCAACGCCAGCTAATCGGTCATAAACATATAAACCCAATGAAGTCGAATATTTTCCTAATGAACCACCTTCAATTATTGGCAATAACATTCTTTCTGGATGAACAATATGTGGTGCATTTTTGTATAAAATAGCACGCTCCTGACCTACTTCGCGAACGATACCAAATTCTAATTGTTTCAAATAGCGTAAACCACCATGAATTAGTTTAGTAGAACGCGAGCTAGTGCCTGATGCAAAATCTGCTTTTTCGATTAAACACACCTTTAAGCCACGTGTAACGGCATCTAATGCGATTCCAGCACCAGTGATGCCACCACCAATGACCAATAAATCAAATTGGTCGGATTGTAGTTGTTTAATATATTGATTCCGATTGCGGGCTGAAAATGACATACAAACTTTGAATTATAATTATCTAAAGATAAGTGAAAGTAAAAATTGCTTAGCTCAAAAATATTGAATTAACAATAAATAATATAAGCTTAAACTTTCAGCATTATGAAAGTACCGATATATGGTGATGGAATGAAAGATATTGATTATAAAGTATTAATTGCAATTCAGATGCTGATGTTTTTATGAAATGCTCGGAAGTAACTTTCTGGCAAAGCCATTATTTTTCGTGTTTCAAAATCGAAATATACACAACCAGTTTTGAGCAAAGTCATAGTTTTTCCATTATTTTTTAAAAACTGAAAATACAAATCAAAACTGCATTCTGTGATATCATTGACGGCTGCATTAAGCAAAATTTCATCACCTAAAAATCCTTCACTTTTATATTGAATGCAATGATTGGCGACTACAATTCCATGTCTATTTTGCAAATCGAAAAGTGGAATTTGCAAGTGTTCAAACATTTTTTCACGAAGTGTATTCGCTAATACTAAGATGCGTTCATTGCCCATGTGATCGGCAATATTTATATCATCTGCATTTATCGTAAATGTGAAAGAATATAGGATTGGAGAAGGAAATTCTATAGTAACGCGTTGCATAAAAATTATACAATATTAGGATAAATAATGTCAAGAATACATTTTTGCTTATGAAGAAAATAAAAACAATATAATTACATAGACATTCGTGCAAGAATCGGAATGTCTATATCACAAAATTTGTTTTGTAAATATTTATGATATGCCGTTATAGCAATCATTCCTGCGTTATCTGTACAGTATTGAAACTGAGGAATGTATGTGTTCCAATTATATTTTTCACCAGATTGTAGCAATGCTTGTCGCAATCCAGAATTAGCACTCACACCTCCAGCTATTGCTATCTCTTTTATGTCTGTTTGTTCAGCTGCTTTTTTTAATTTTTTCATCAAAATAGAGACAATAGTATGTTGAACAGAAGCACAGATATCATTCAAATTATCATCTATAAATGTTGGATTGTTTTTTATTTCTTTTTGTAAAAAATATAAGACATTCGTTTTGAAACCACTAAAAGAAAAATCTAAATTTTCAATTTGTGGTTCTGAGAATTTGAACCTTTTAGGATTGCCTAATTGTGCATATTTATCTATTAAAGGACCACCAGGATATGGTAGCTTCAACATTTTTGCTGTTTTATCAAAGGCCTCTCCTGCCGCATCATCTATTGTTGCGCCAATGACTTCCATTTCTAAATAATCTTTGACAAGTACAATTTGTGTGTGTCCTCCAGAAACAGTAAGACATAAAAATGGAAACGTAGGTTTAGGCTCATCAATAAAGTGCGCTAAAACGTGTGCTTGCATGTGGTGTACATCAATTAATGGCACATGTAGCGCTTGTGCAAATGACTTTGCAAACATGCCACCAACGAGTAAAGAACCCATTAATCCAGGGCCTCGTGTGAACGCAACTGCACTGATGTCTTTTGTAGTAATATTTGCTTTTTTAATTGCCTCAGCAACGACAGGAATAATATTTTTAGTATGTTCCCGACTGGCTAATTCTGGCACCACACCACCATATAATTCATGTACTTTTTGATTGGCCGTTAAATTGGAAACAATTTTACCATCTATACAAATTGCAGCTGATGTATCATCACAAGAAGATTCTATTGCTAATATGATAGTTTCAGGCATAATATTTGCTTATTTTCGCTTAATTTTGCAATTTTTATATCGTTGAAAAAATTCTTTAAATATACATTTCGAGCTGTATTGACTATTGTCTTAATACTCCTATTGTTATTTGTTTCCGTCTTTTATCTAATACAACAACCAAAAGTACAAACTTATTTAGTGCACAAAGTAAGTGATTATTTATCAAAACAATTAAATAGTGAAGTAAAAATTGACTCTGTTAGTATAGATTTTATAAGAACAGTAGAATTATACAACGTTTACCTTTCATCTCAAAAAAGCAAAACAGATACTATTCTATTTGCAAAAAAATTAGATGTCGATTTAATGCTTGGAAGAACTTTATTTGAACAAATAGCAAAACTCAGAGACAGCAAAATATACATTGACAACGTTGCTTTAGATGGTGTTTATTTTTACGGTTATCGTGCGAAAACAGATAGCTTGTATAATTTCCAATTTTTATTAGATCAATTCAAATCGAATAAAAAGAAAGAAACTAAAAAGAAAGCAGGCAAGCCATTAGAATTGCGTTTGAACAAACTTACACTTAGCAATTCAAATATTATTTTAGATGATCCACATACTGACAAGAGAATGGATATTCGATTCACTAAAATATTTGTAGATGTTCGTGAGTTTAATATTAGTCCGCTAAAAATAGACGCAAAAGAATTAGAACTTATTGATCCATTTTATAAGCTTACGGATTATAATGAAATCAATAAACCTAAAGATCCAAATAAACCACCAGGAAAAGGCTTTAACGTAGAAGGCTTAGGAAAAAAACTAAATATTACGGTTGATAAATTAACGATGCGAAATGGAAACCATGCAATGGATTTTAAAAAGAAAAATCAAGCTGCTGGTACTTTTCTGATTAGCCAAATGAATATTCACGATATCAATATCGACATAGAAAACTACCGTTGGGATTCTACAGGTATGCATATCGATATTGAAAATCTAAATACTATATGTGACAATAATTTACAAGTAAAAAAAATAAAAACGAATGCACTGCTTGATAATGATGGTATTTATTTAGACAATGCAGATATTGCATTTAATGACACAAAGTTCAAAGGAAATCTATCTATACAATTTACAGATGAGTGGCGTTCTTTTAAATATTTTTCTGAGAAAGTAATCATGAAAGCCGACATAAAAGAAGCAGCTATCAAAGCAAATGACGTTGCCGTGTTTGCACCAAAAGTGCTAAAATACTTGCCACCACAAATTCAATTAAAAGGATTTGTAAAAGGTAAGTTGGCGAATTTGAGAGTCGAAAATCTTTATTTAACTGCTGGAAAAAATACTGTAATTGATATTGCTGGAAACATAAAAGGATTGCCGAAGATAAGTCAAACTTTATTCGATTTAAAAATAAAACAATTAAAATCATCACCTGATGATATTAAAAATATGCTGTCATTTGTGAAAATTCCAAAACAAATAAATAATGCAGGTATTATTAGTTTTAATGGTAATTTCTTTGGATTTACAAATGATTTTGTCGCTAAAGGTGAATTGAAAACAGATAATTTAGGTCATTTAGTAACCGACATTAGGATGGCATTTCCTAAAGGAAAAGCACCAGAATATTCAGGAAAAATAATTGCAAACAGTTTAAATCTGGCTGAAATTACTGGCAATAAAAAACTCTTAGGCACTGTAGATATTGATATAAATGCTGATGGAAATGGTTTTAAAACAAAAGACTTAAATACCAAACTGTCGGGCACGTTACGGAATTTTTATTTTAATGGTTTTGTGTTTGACAAAATTAAAATTGACGGCCAATTGCAAAAAAAGAAATTTACAGGAAAAGCATTTTTTGACGATGATTGCTTCCTCGTAGATTTTAATGGTTGGGCAGATTTTAATGATTCTATTCCAAAATACGACTTCCATACAAGCATTAAAAATGCAAATCTTCATCAGCTAAACCTAACGAAAGACACACTTATTGTTTCCTTAGATGGCGTAATTCATGGCAAAGGAAATAAAATAGACAACTTCACAGGAAATAGCCTTTTCAGTAATATTATTTTACAAAACAACAAAGACATTCTCGCACTTTCTGATGTATCCATAAACATGGAAAATGATGGTACAATTAAAGATTACACAATCAATTCTGACCAGTTCGATGCGCGCTTTCATGGTGTTTTTGATCCGCTTACATTGGTGCCTTCCATGAAAGTATATATAAGCAAATATTCACAATTAATAAAACCAACAGCAAAAGATATTAAACTAAATAAACCACAACAAGTAGATGCATCAATAAAGCTTGCATCTGATTTTGGATTGATAAAAGTATTTGTTCCAAACTTACAATACATTAGCGAACTCGACTTAAAAACTAGCATTAATACTACACAAGATAAGTTTTCATTGTTGGCAAAAATGGACTCTGCAAACTATAGTAATATTGCATTTAGTGGTATTAATATTGAAGGTAATACCAATAATAATAATTTATTTCTTAATGGAACCATCAACAATACTAGCATTAAGAAAACCAATTTAAACAACATAGATATAGGTGTTAACAGCTCGAAAGAACAGTTATTGACAAATCTTAAAATTGCTAATGACACTGCTCAAAATGCTGTTCAACTTTTGTCAGCTTTAGATTTTAAAAACGATAGTATTATTGCACGAATTATCGATTCTAAATTAAAAGTAAATAACAAAATTTGGACGATTGAAAAAGGCAATGAACTTATATTTGTGGACAGTATTTTTATTGCTCAAAATTTTTCTTTGGTCGAAGGCAAACAACGAATAAACATTAATAATGGTAAGAACTCGCTTGCTGATGCAAAAATCAATATTGAAAATTTAAACCTTTCAGATGTTGGGCAATTAATTGATTCCACTGGCGCTATAAAAAATGGATCATTAAGTGGCACAATAAACTTGAAGAATATTCTTACTAAACTACAAGCAAATGCAGATATTACAATTCATGATTTACAAATACTCAATTATAAAGTTAAATACATTGGCTTAGATGGAATCTATGGTAGAAATGGAAAAAAAATAGTAGAAGCAGGTGGCACAATTGAAGACGGAGATTATCAACTTTCTTTTGATGGCACGTATGATATGCAGCTGAAAGGCAAAGAACAATTGGATGTCAATGCCGATATAGAAAAATTAAATTTAAATTTCTTAGAAGCATTATTGAAAAAAGAATTATTGGTGCCTCGTGCTTTTGTTAAAGGACAAGTCAATGTTTCAGGCAGCTTGAAAAAGCCTATTTTAACAGGCAAAGCAAGAATAATTGATACTGCAGAATTAAAAATGCGATTGCTTGGTACAAGCTTCAAACTCGTTGATGAAGAGATTTTACTAACGAATAAAGGATTTGATTTTGGTACTGTTACTTTATTCGACAACTATGGAAATACAGCATTATTATCCGGAAAATTATTGCATAATGGATTTAAAGAATGGCGTGCCGACAAAGTAAATGTTAGTGCGCCAAGCGGTTATAACTTTATGAATACAACCTATGAAGACAATCAAGACTTTTATGGTAAAGTATTTGCAAAAGGTGATGTAGATATTGATGGCTACTTTAATAATATCAATATCAATGTCAATCGATTGGAAACATTAAAAAACACAGTTTTCAATTTGCCGGTTTCAAACAAAGTGTCTGATAAAGGATACTCGTTTGTCAATTTTGTAAATCCAAATGACACGGTAAAGAAAATCGTATATAAATCTAAAATTAGTGGTTTAAATATGATGATGAATATTTCTGCAACACAAGATGCAGAAGTCAATATCATTCTCGATCAAAGTGCTAATGACAAAATAAGTGGTCGTGGTTACGGAGATTTGAATTTCACCATGGATAAAAAAGGAGAAATGTCGTTAAATGGCGTGTATAACCTTACAGACGGCAAATACGATTTTAATTTTCAAGGAATATTAAACAAAACATTTAAAATTGGTCCTGGCAGCAAAATTACATTTAACGGTGATCCTTTAAAAGCTGAGCTTGCCGTAAATGCTTTATATAATATCAAATCAGCGTCTGTTCGTAATTTGTTTGATTCTACCAACACGGAAGCAAAAACTATCATGAATAGAACATTTCCAATAGACTTGAATCTTTTAATTACAGGTACTTTAGACAAGACAGCCATCGGCTTTAAAATTCAGCCTTCAGGTGTTGTTCCCGATGTTTTAGACAGAAAATTAGTAGAAATAAATGGCAATCAAAATGAAGTCAATAACCAAGCTGGTTTTTTATTATTGTTTAATTCATTTTTCCCTACTGGCGTTTCGGAGCAAAAAATAGCTGGCTATTCAAATACCGTTACACAATTAATTTCAGATCAAATATCACGCTTGCTTTCGCAAGGTTTAAGCAGTGTCATTAAAGGCGCTTCATTAGATGTTTTATTAACAGATTTAGAAACAGAATCACGCAATTTCGGATTCAGCTATAAGCAAGAAATATTAGGCGGAAAGCTTATTTTAACTATTGGTGGTAATGTTAATTTTGGAAATAACAACTCGGTTTCTCCTACAAATCCAACAGGACAAACAAGCAATAATGCCGCTATTGCAGGCGATTTCCAATTAGAATATTTGGTAACTGCTGATGGTAGAATTCGATTGAAAACTTACGCACGAACAGCAAACTATGATTTAATCAACCAAGACAGAGTGCGCACAGGTGTTGCCATTTCTTTCCAAAAAGAATTTGATAATTTCAAAGATTTATTTTCTCGCAAAGCAAGAAAACAAAAGCCTACAATTGACACTTCAAATATGAATCAACAAATCAATTTTGTACCTTTAAAAGATTCCATTAAATAATTAATGTAGAACTTACTACATTACTTATTAGTTAATAAATGAAATTAGAATAGCAGTTTATTATTCGAATATATAATACAATCCAATAAAGATAAAAACTAAAGCTAAGCTTGTTAAACCATATAACATAAAACCACGTAAGTCAGGAAAAATATCCAACATTGTCATTACACAACTTACAAATCCTAAAAATGCACCAATACTTGTAATAATGAAACCCAATGTTTGGCGTTCATCTAATTGTTTTTTCTTAAATTGTTGTAATGTTTCAATGATTTGTAAGCTATCATAACCATGTTGACGCAATTCATTAATAATGGAATTTTCTGAGTGCACTCCTTCTTTCCATTTTGAATAAAATTCTAAAGTATTTACTGTTGAATTCATAGCTTAATATTAAATTAACCATTTAGGCAATTAAAATTAAACTAAAATTCTAACAAATAATAGCTTTTTACTAAAAAAGTGGGCATTATTGGATTCGAACCAATGACTTCTACCTTGTCGAGGTAGTGCTCTAAACCAGCTGAACTAAATGCCCAATATATGCAAACTAGAACTCATCTGTCACGCAGCCTTCGCTGGCAGATGATACTGTTTTTGCATATTTATATAATATTCCAGATTTAGCCTTCAAAGCAGGTGCTGTCCACGATGCTTTTCTCGTAGCTAATTCTTCTTCAGAAATCAATACATCTATTGTATTATTTACCGCATCAATAATGATTTTATCGCCATCTTTTACCAATGCAATATTTCCACCATTTTGCGCCTCAGGTGTTACGTGGCCAACTACAAAACCATGGGAGCCACCACTAAATCTACCATCTGTTATTAAAGCCACTTCTTTGCCTAATCCTTCGCCCATTAAAACAGAAGTTGGCTTTAACATTTCAGGCATGCCTGGTCCACCACGTGGCCCAATATATCGAATAACAACCACATCTCCTGCCACTACTTTCTTTGCCTGCATAGCATCTATTGCCATTTGTTCATTGTCAAAACACTTCGCTGTTCCTTCAAAACGCTCACCTTCTTTGCCTGTAATTTTTGCAACTGCACCTTCTGTTGCCAAGTTTCCAAATAAAATCCTAATATGACTTGTAGGTTTTATTGGATTGTCAATTGTGTGCATTAAGTCTTGTCCTTCCGTTAAATCTGGCAGTTCTGCAATATTTTCAGCTAATGTTTTTCCTGTTACAGTAAGACAATCGCCATGTAATAAGCCTACTTTTAATAAATATTTCATTACAGCAGGTACACCACCAATTTTATGCAAATCCTCCATTACGTATTTGCCACTTGGTCTAAAATCGGCAAGCATTGGTGTCTCATTGCCTAATCGAATGAAGTCAGCTAAAGACAATTTCACACCTATCGTTTTCGCCATTGCTATCAAGTGCATAACTGCATTTGTGCTACCACCTAAAACGATAACGATGCGAATAGCATTCTCAAATGCTTTGAACGTCATGATATCGCTTGGTTTAATGTCTTTCTCTAATAAGTTTTTTATTGCAATCGCTGCTTGTTTTAATTCATTTCTTTTTTCCTCTGAAACTGCGGGATTGCTTGCAGAATATGGCAAGCTCATGCCTAATGCCTCAATGGCAGATGCCATCGTGTTTGCTGTGTAC
Source organism: Chitinophagales bacterium (assembly GCA_020848475.1). GTDB lineage: Bacteria > Bacteroidota > Bacteroidia > Chitinophagales > JADIYW01 > JADJSS01. Next base: position 12,210 of record JADKZZ010000026.1, read on the forward strand.
ATTCCTCCACAAGCACCTGCGCCTGGACATGCATGATGTATTACACCTTTGTAATCTTCATCGCTAATTGAACCAGCAAACTTTTTACCTAATGCTTCAAATGCAGAAACGACATCTAGATTTTCTCCTTTATATTTTCCGGGTGCAATAGTGCCACCATATACCATTAATGAAGGTCTGTTCAAGCGCGACATACCCATGATGACGCCAGGCATATTTTTATCGCAACCTGCTATTGAAATAATGCCATCATAAAATTGAGCGCCAGCATTTGTTTCAATGGAATCAGCAATCACTTCGCGTGATACTAATGAATATCGCATACCAGATGTTCCCATTGAGATGCCGTCGCTAACGCCAATTGTATAAAAATTTAATGCCACTAAATCTTGTTGATTAATAAGATTTTTTAAAGACGCAGCCAAGCCATTTAAGTGCATGTTACAAGGATTGCCGTCCCAGCCAGTTGATGCAATGCCTACCTGTGCTTTTCTAAAATCATCATCACTTAAACCGATAGCGTGCAACATCGCTTGTGCTGCTGGCTGTGTAGCATCTTGTGTGATTGTTTTGCTGTATTTATTTAAAGTTGACATGTTTTTTATTTAGATTTTCAAAATAACAAAAGATTGAGCAATTTTTAGTTTAATCTTTTGTTGTTAATAATGCAGATATGTGCAAAACTCTATAAACAGTATGTTTTGGGTATATGTTATATTTATGTAAACATAAAAAAGCATGTCCGATAAACGAGTTGAAATTGATTTGCACAAGTATTTTGTTGCTATCTTCTCTGTTGTTTTGATAGCGTTATTTATAATTGTTACTTTTGCAAAGTAAAAATTTATTAGTTCTAAAACTAATAAAATTGCTTAGATACATTAACAGTATCGCGTAAAATTATTGGCTAAAAATTACATGACACTTAAATCATCATTAGAAATACTCTAAAAAATTAGTATCTTTTCCAGAAACGATTCTTTTATATCGGTTATGCAATAAATGACCGATTGAGTCTTCCCAAGAAATTTTTAATTTATGCCCATTAATGCTTTCAATACCTGAAACCTCTGCTGCCGTACCTGTAAAAAATGCACCATCAGCCTCGATAACGTCTTCCACGCCAAACTGTTTTTCTAAAACATCAATGCCCATTTGTTTGGCTATATCTATTAATGTAGCACGAGTTATGCTTGGAAAAATATTGGTTAGTGGTGGAACAATTAATTGACCATTTTTTTCCATAAAAAATGATGCTCCTGGTCCAGTAGCAATATAACCTTCAACATCTAATAATAAAGCATCATCATATCCTTTTTGGTGTGCTTCACGTGTAGCCAAAATAGAATTGACATAATTACCTGTAACCTTAATATCTACAGGCATTGTCCTAGGATGTGGCCTACGCCAAGAAGAAACCAATACCTTTAAGTGATTAGAAGGATAATAACGATTCCATTTCCAACAGGTCATTAAAAAGTTGGGTTTGTCAGCGTCTAAAGCACGTAAGGTCATATTTTTATCCATAAATACTAAAGGCCTGATATAGGCTTCGTGCATAATATTTCTTTCCAATAATTCATAAGCGTAATTAATCAACTCTTGAACAGAATATGGCATTTGCATATTCATTTTTTCTGCTGAATTTTTTAAACGTTCAAAGTGGCGTTTGACTTTGAAAATATGTGGTCCTTGATGGGAATTATAGGCTCTTAATCCTTCAAAAACACCGTAGCCATAATGAAATGTTTGATTGAAAGGACTTATTCTAAAGTCTTTTACATTTTTGTATTCGCCATTAAAAAAAAGAATTGATTTGTCGTTGTGGTATAACATACTGAAAATTAAATAAAATACTACAGAAAGTGTATCTAATATACTAAAATTACGATTTTATAATATTGATTTTTGCCTTTCCTAAAAATAAAATAGAATGTAGAGTTAATAATTATTTTATGCAAATATTATGCTGTTATACTGTAAATTACATCAAAATATTTTGACATGCAAAGAGACTGGTGGAAATGGGGTGACCCAAATGAGATAAAACATATTAATGATTATCCAAAGCTCAAAACATTAGTAGAAGACAGATGGAAAACCAGCTTGAGAGAAGAATTTTTTCCGCCAAAGAAATTTGAACTTCCTCAATTATCAGAAAAAAGAAAGGAACAAATAAAAGATATATTTGCTGTTTTAGATCCAAAGAAAATTTCGTTCAAAGACGATGACCGTTTATTTGTATCATTAGGCAAAAGCTATTACGACGTTATCCGTATTTTTAATGGTGGTGGTTTTATTTCACCAGATGTTGTCATTACACCAACATCACACGATGAAATTCAATATATTCTAAAACAAGCTTCTGATAATAACATTGCTATTATTCCTTTTGGAGGTGGTACAAATGTTGTAGGTGCGCTTTCTTTAGATAATTTATCAGGAAAATCAGACATTAAATGTACGCTCGACTTACGTAAATATAAGAAGCTAATTCAGATTGATGAAGAACATTTAACGGCAACTTTTGAAGCTGGCATTTTTGGCCCAGAATTAGAAAAAATATTGCAAGCAAAAGGCTATACTTTAGGTCATTTCCCTCAATCTTTTGAGTATTCCACTTTAGGCGGTTGGATAGTGACAAGAGGCGCTGGCCAAGAATCCACATATTATGGTAAAATTGAAGATTTAGTAGAGCATATTAAAGTAGCCACACCTATAGGAACATTAGAAAGTAACACTTTTTCACATGACGCTTCCGGAATAAATGTATTACCATTATTTGTAGGCAGTGAAGGCACTTTAGGTGTTGTTACAGAGATTAGCGTTAAAATAAAAAAACTACCGAAAAACTACAGATGGATAGTAGCTTTATTTCCAGATTTTCAGTCAGGAAGTCAGTATTTACAAGAGCTTACACAAGCAGGCGTAAAACCTTCAGTAGTACGCTTGTCCGATGCCAATGAAACCAACTTATTTTCTAAAATGTCTTCATCGGAAGAGCAACCTGGATTTGTAAATGACCTTAAAAAAGAAGCTCAAAAATTAATTTTACAATGGAAAAATCTAACTGCACCTTGCGTGTTGATTATGCGTTTTCCACAATCAAATATTAGTGTATCATCACAAGTAATTTATGCTAAAGATTTAGTGGCAAAACACAAAGGAATGCTCGCTCCTGCTACCATTGGTGATAAGTGGGCAGAAAACCGTTTTAAGTTACCTTATCTTCGCGATACCTTAGTAGAACATGCTATTTATATTGACACTATGGAGACTTTGGTGCGATGGAAAGATGTACAGAAAATGCATCAGGCATTGACAAAAGAACTGAATAAATGCGCTGCTTTTCATAAAAATAAAGGTATTTTTTTAGCGCATATTTCGCATGTCTATCCAAATGCTGCTTGTATGTATTTTACGCTAATAACGCCAATGTTAAAAGGCAGAGAAATAGAGCAATGGCAAGACTTAAAAGATGTTGTTACAAATACTATTTTACAAAATAACGGCTCAATTTCTCACCATCACAGTGTTGGCTTAGATCATCAAAAATGGTATAAAAAATATCTCGATAATTTGGCAATGGATTTATTACAATCGATAAAAAATAAATTAGATCCAAAAGGCATCATGAATCCAGGAAAATTGTTCAGTTAAAACATTGTTTATGAACAATCGTAAAACTAATATTCAAAGAGCTTCTTCGGAATTCTTTGATATCGTTGTCATCGGCGGTGGAATTACTGGCGCTGGTATCGCATTAATGGCTGCAAAAAAAGGCTGGAAAACATTAATCGTTGATAAACATGATTTTGCTTTTGGCACAAGCTCACGTTCGGCAAAAATGATTCACGGTGGATTGCGTTATTTGCAAAATTTACAAATCAAATTAGTAAAAGAGGCATTACATGAGCGCGAACACTTACTGAAGGAATATCCACATCTGGTAAAACCGCAACCGTTTTTTATGCCAATTTATAAATCTAAATTAAACAAACTTAAATTAGGTATTGGCCTTTCTGGTTACGATTATCTCACAGGTGAAAGTAGTATGCCTAAACATGAAGCCATTAAAGTTGATAAGATTAAAGAACGATTTCCTCAAATTAAATCTGATAACATCGTTGGTGGTTATATCTATTATGATGCAAAGACTAATGATGCTAGGCTAACCAACGACATCATTCAAGAAGCTGTTGACTTAGGTGCTGTTTCTATTAATTATTTTGAAGTTGAAAATATTATTTGTAAGGATAACATTGTAAATGAAATTATTTGCACAGATAATATTTCTAAAATAAAATACAACATTCAAGCAAAGGTATATATTGCAGCAACAGGTATTTGGACCGATGATACCATGAAATTATTACACAATAATTCTTCAGAACAATTCATGATGCCGAGCAAAGGGATTCACCTGATTGTAGATGCTTCCCATTTTCCAAAAGATTGTGTTATGCTTTTGCCAACTGCAAATAATGATGGTAGAATGATTTGGTGCATGCCTTGGGACGACAATTTAAGCGTTGTAGGTACTACAGATACTGAATATAATGGTTCAAATGAAGAAATGACAGTACTGAAAGAGGAAGTCAATTATATTTTAGACAGCGTAAATGCACAACTTAAAGACAAGAAATTAACGCACGGCGACATATTAAGTGTGTATGCAGGAATTAGACCATTGTTAAACGAAAAAACTAACAATAATAAAAGTACAAAACGGTCAAGAGATTATAAGATATGGTGGAATAATGATAACATGCTCACTATTTCAGGTGGAAAGCTGACTTCTTTTTTATCAATGGCGGAAAAAGTGATAGAAGAAATTGAACAAAAACACAGCTTGGAAACATCGATGAATAATAGTATAAAAATAAACTCTATTATCGACAAATTTAAACATCGTTATGGCATTAAAAATGCTTCTTTGATAGCTGACATTGCACAAGAAAATATACAATTTATCGACACATTTGACAATTACAATTATTGTACCGCTGAAATATTATTTTTTATTAGACATCAACATGCACAGAAAATTGATGATATTCTTACAAGAAGAACGCTGATTTCTTATCAAATGAAAAATTATGACACGCTTTTAATTCAAAACATTTCAGATATTTTAGCAAAAGAGTTAAATTGGAGTAATGAAGACAAACAAATGGATATAGAAAATTATAAAAAATCATGGATGCTTATGCATTCTTGGCTTTAATATTTTCTTCATTTTTTTGATTGATAATTCTTAATACAAAAACATGAAACTTGCTTTCTTAATTAATGGTACAGCATCTGGCGTTAATAAACTTAAATATAAAATTGAGACTACTTTCAAAGAATTTGAACCCAAACTTTTCGTCTCAGAATCAGCTGGTCATATTACACAACTCGCACAAACTGCTGTAGCTCGCTCGTATGATACAATTATCATTTGCGGCGGTGATGGCACACTTAACGAAGGCATAAATGGAATTATAAATGCATTAAAAATAGGATTAGGCGACACACATGACGCTTATGATTGGGAAAAAATTGCTCAAATAAAAATTGGAATTTTACCTGCTGGAAGTGGTAATGATTTTTCAAAAACAGTGATGGTCGGCAAAGATATTGACTATCTTAAAAATCTAATTTTACAAAAGCGCTCACAACTGATAGACATCGGTTGGGTTTCCTTTTTCAAACCTAATAATGAACCAGCTCATCGTTTCTTCATTAATATTACAGATGTAGGTATGGGCGGCGAAACTGTTTTAAAACTACAAAAAAATAAAATTCCTGCTTTAGGTGCAAGCTTCAATTATTTTTGGGCGATTACTTCAACGCTTGCTTCTTATGAAAAAGTAAAAATAAAAGCCACAGGCGACAATTTTTTATGGGAAGGAAAAGCCATTAATTTTGTAGTGGCTAATGGTAGGTATTTTGGAAATGGTCTTGCAGTTGCACCTGATGCATCAGTAACAGATGGCAAATTTGAAATTGTAGTTATTGGCGATGTTACTCTTTTAGATTACTTTAAAAATTTAGGAAAAGTAAAAAAAGGAGAAAGAATAACACATCCAGAAGTGCATTATTTCCAATTAGAAAAAGTCAGCATAGAATCAGCAGAATCAAGACAAATTTCTATTGATATGGATGGCGAATTTATTGGATATGCACCAATGACACTTATCAACTTACATCATAAAATAAATTTCATTTTTTAATTTAATAGCCTCCGTAAAATAAAAATGTCCTGAATTTTTTCAGGACATTTTTCATAAATTATGAAATGCATTTTACCATTTAGGACAAGCAAATTTATGATGATATGGATTACGTTTTCCGCAGCTACCAAATCCTAATCGTTTACCAGTTGCACCTAAAGAGAATGAAAATGTTAACTGAACATGGAAAAATTGATCATTGTCCTTTTTATCACCACGTTGTTGTCCAATTCCAATAGGTTTTAAGTTACCTGTAACCACGTCTTTTTGACCTTCGACATAGTTATGCTCGTTTTGAGGATATCTACCCGTATTTACTCTATTTTGCAATACTTGTGCTATTGGCGACATAGAAGAAACATCTTGTGGATTAACATAGCTACCACTTACATCATCTAAATAGTCTGTAAATGTTTGGTGATAAACACCTTCTAAAGCAATAGAAAATAATTCTGTTACATTATATTTAATTCCTAATAATGCCATCAAGTCAAACTGGAAATTGCTATACATTTTTTTATAACCAATGGTCTGACCTTCTGTTCCTAATGGTCTCAATTTTATTTTAGAACCAATTTTATTACCTGCAGCATCTTGCTCATATGTGTAAGGATTGAAATAAAAGAAACCTAAACCTGCTCCTAAATATGGTGCCCATCTTTCTTTTGAGCCTTTTGCTTCATTGTGAATATATTTTTTCAAATTCACTTCACCAATCGCTTGAAACTCGAACATGTGTGTTTCAAAATTCAAATTACGTCTTGCACGGAACCAGCTATCATCAGGGCTTTGACCTGGTGCTGGTGGTCTGCCGTCTGTATTTCTGTCATCAGCCTTTAACATACCATACATCAAATTAGCACGAACAGCAAATATTTTATTGACATTATATCTGTAAAATGCAGAAATGCAATAACGAGTCGCTTTAAAATCGACATCTCGTAAAAATGGTGAACCAATTTTATTAGCACCACCTAAGTCCGTTAAGGCAAAATTTGGACCAATAGAAAAACCTACATCGTGGCCACTTCCTTCAGCATCATTCGCTTTTGAGTAATCGCATAAAAACAGCAAGGTAATAAACAGTAAACATGAAATGACTTTCTTCATCGGGTTAGTTTTAGTTATTATCGGTAAAAATACCAAAAAAAAATTATTTATCCATTATTTTTCTTCCAATTTTAGCACAAATCATACAATTCTGAACATTATGGCCTCGTGCTGTACAATACTCGCGACCATAATAAATAATTTGCAAGTGTAATTTGTTCCATAGCTCCTCGCGAAATACACGTTTTAAATCCTTTTCTGTTTGCTCCACATTTTTTCCAGAACTCAAATTCCATCTGTATGCCAATCTATGTATATGTGTGTCAACAGGAAATGCAGGCACTCCAAATGCTTGACTCATAACAACACTTGCCGTTTTATGACCTACGCCTGGAAGTCGCTCTAAATCAGTAAACGTTGAAGGCACATTTCCATTGTATTCTGTAATTAAAATACTTGACAAATCAGATATTGCTTGTGATTTTTTTGGAGACAAGCCACATGGACGAATGATTGATTTGATATCTTCTACTGGAATTTTCGACATATCATACGGATTATCAGCCAACGTAAACAAAGCTGGTGTCACCTGATTCACTCTTACATCTGTACATTGTGCAGACAATAAAACGGCAATTAATAGCGTATATGCATCTTTATGATCTAATGGAATCGGCGGATTCGGATACAATGCATCTAGGGTTTTTACTATATATTCTGCTTTTTCTTTTTTGGTCACGTTCAAAAATAAGAATTAGAATAGTATATTCGGTTCCAAAAATTCCACAATGGTTGAAATCTATACAGATGGTGCAGCAAGAGGCAATCCTGGTCCAGGTGGCTATGGTGTAGTCATGCTGGCTGCTGGCCATAGAAAAGAAATTTCCAAAGGCTATCGATTAACTACAAACAACAGAATGGAATTAATGGCTGTTATCGTTGGATTGGAAGCATTGAAAAAACAAGATTTAGATATTACAATTTATTCCGATTCAAAATATGTGGTAGAATCTGTTGAACAAGGATGGGTTTTTCAGTGGGACAGAAAAGAAGATTTTGCCAAGAAAAAAAATCGAGATTTATGGAAACGGTTTCTGAAATTGTATGCATACCAAAACATTCGATTTGTTTGGGTAAAAGGTCACTCTAGCAATATAGAAAACAATAGGTGCGATATCTTGGCAACAGAGGCTGCAGATGGTTTTGAACTCGATGTTGATGAAGCTTATGAAAGAGAAATTAATAACAAAAAAGGACTGTTTTAGCAGTGCCAATTGAAGTTTATATCATTTCTATTATCTTTTTAGGTTCGCTAATATATAGTACGTTTGGATTTGGTGATGCGCTTTTCAGTATGCCTTTTCTAACATTAATTATTGGCATAAAAACAGCAACACCATTAATGACAATGAATGGCACTACTTTAGCACTTGTATTATTTATAAAACACAGAAATGACATTCAGTGGCGCGCTGCCTTGAAGTTATTGCTTGCCTCTGTTTGTGGTATTCCGTTTGGCATTTATTTTCTAAAATATGGAAATGAAAATATCATAAAGATTATTCTAGGCCTTATTATTACTAGTGTTTCTGTATATAATTTGTATATAAAAAAAGATGCCATTACACAAATAATTCCATCATTTTCTGTATATTTTTTTGGATTTATAGCAGGCATTTTAGGTGGCGCATTTAATACAGGTGGTCCAGCTGTGGCTATCTACGGAACTTTAAGTGGTTGGACACAATTACAATTTGTGAGCACGCTACAAGGCTACTTTTTGCCAAATGATGTTTTTATTTTAATTGGGCAATTAAGCGCAGGATTATTAAACAAAACAGTAGTGTATTATTACTTAATTTGTTTGCCTTTTTTATTATTAGCAACACTTATTGGAAATAAAATTCGCAAGATGATACCAACAACAAAATTTAATCGTTATTTATTTGGTATTTTAATGTGTGTTGGCCTAGTATTTCTTTTGCGAGCATTGTTGCAATTACAAGCCTAAAGCACCATGCTTAATGCCATTTTCTACAATTTCGACTTGGTTTAAGTCTTCGCCCAACAAAAAGCCTTGCAAATGAAAAACAATACTTTTGATGCCATTTTGTTGACGTACTTTTATGCTCACCTTTTTATCAAATGGCGAAAACAAGGAAAATTTTATTTTTTCGCCATTTTTCACTGCTTTAATTTCTCGTTTCATAAACTCAGATTCAACACGAATCGTTTCTATTGAATAACCTGAATGATTGTAAATAACCATTTTGTGACTGGCATATAGATAAGCACCAATCAAGATCATTAAAACAAAAAGAAAAATATAAGTAGAGCGTGTTCGCATAAGACAAATTAGCTTACAAAATTATTAAAATAATTATAATTTAGCAAATGGAAACACCACAGTAATATGCCAAAAAATGATTATGTATATGAATTAATTCAGTCTTTAAATAAATCTGAAAAAAGATATTTTAAACTCTATTTTGCCACAGCAACTAAAACGCCTAAACATGTTTTATTATTCTCCATCTTAGAAAAAGAATCGCAATATGATGAAAAGAAAATAAGGCAAAAGTTGACTGATGAATATTTAAAAAAGAATTTTGCAGAAACAAAATATTATCTATACCAACAAATTCTAAAAGTATTAAAAGATTATAGAACAGAAAATTCTGTTGACACTATACTCATCGAAAAGACGCAAAATATTGAAATCTTACTGCAAAAAGCTTTATTTGAACAAGCTATAAATGAGTTGGAAAAAGCAAAAAAAATGGCTTTTGAACATGAGCGATTTGAATTTTTAACCTTGCTTCTATCCTATCAAAATAAAATTATTGTATCCACCAGATTGCAAGGATATAACAATATCGATTTGGAAAATTTTTGGCATGAAAAAGAAAATGTATTTAAGAATTTTATAGACACGCAAACTGCTCGACATAAAGTCATGCAGTTATTAGAATCCAAAAACAGAATCGGATATATTAAAACTAACAAAGACAAACAATTCTACGAAACTATAAAAGGTGAAATCGATAATTTGTTAAACAATGCTGATTGCACAATTGCTAAAATCTATGCAATAGAAAGTTTAGTATTCTATTACAATCATACAGATGATAAGAAATTACAAAATTTTTATTGCAAAAAACTAATTGAATTACACACACATAATCCATCAATTAATGCAAGTAATCCTTACCAATTGCCATCTGCCATACATAATTTATGTTTGAGCGAAATCAATTTATTAAGTTTCTCAGAAGCGTTAAAATGGATTGACATTCAAAAAAAATATTTAGAAATAATACACAACGATATTGAAATAAAATATAAAGTAGAATGGAGTTTGGCGTCGCTACAATCCTACTTATATAATGTTTCTGGTCGTTTCCAAGAAGGTAAAACTGTCGTAAAAGACATTATTTATTGGATAGAAAACACAGAGCAAATCGACTCACGCAGTAAATGGATTTTTTATGGCAACTGTGCTGAAATTGTTTTAGGTGCTAAAGACTACAAGCAATTTTTTTATTGTATGCGCAAAATACGTGAACATTGGGTGCACATCGATGATTACAATAAAATAAATTATACAATATTACAAATTTTAGCGCACTTAGATGAACATGAAATTGACGCTGTCATCTATTTACAAAATGCACTTGAAAAAGAAATTGCCAGTGTACGCAAAGGAAATTCTACAAAAATTGAAACCGCATTATTGCAATTATTCCAATCAATCAAAGAATCTAAAAAAAACACTTCTTTAACAAAAATATTACAAGCAGCAAAACAAGCATTATTTGAAAATGAACATGAAATGCAAATGGGAGAATTTGAATATGCACTCTGGATAGAACAAATGCTCAACAAAAATTCGTATGAAAATTTAGTACGAGAAAAACGCAGTCTGCAAGCCAAAGACTTCGAGCAATATTGGAATGATGATTACAAGATACAAGTAAATATCAACGATTTTCGTAAAACTTTGCCAAAACGTATTCGATAAAAATGTTAGAGACGACATTGCTGTCGTCTCTATAATAAATTAACTAACCAGTCTTTATGAAATAAAATCAAGTAGTTGTTTCACAACAGCTTTTCATAGTTTTATGATTTCATTCACCTTTCAAAACTATATCTTAATATCATAAAGTAATATTATAGTTAGTATTTGGACGATTTGAATGAGTAAACGGTAAAAAATTGTTTGTTTTTATAATATTCTTTACATTTGAGCATGAACAACAATAGTAATTTCAAGAAAGGATTTCATTCTATTTGTGTAAAGGATCCTTTAATTGATGGACTTTCAGCGCACATACCACCAATATATGCCACCTCAACATTTGCCTATGAAAATTTAGAAGCAGCTTTCGATTTTTTCAAAAGTGGCGGTAAAAATAAAGATGTGTACACCTATTCTCGCTTAGGCAATCCAACTGTAAGATTTGTGGCCGATAAAATTGCTGCATTAGAAGCATTTGGATTGGACGATATATCTGTTTTTGGCTTGTTATTTTCATCAGGTATGGCTGCCATTTCTGCAGGAATTCTATCGTTTGTAAAAGCTGGCGATAAAATCATTACACAAGGTAATTTATATGGCACAACAAACGAGCTCATGGTTTCTTTTTTGAAAGATTATGGCATCGAAACAATTTATGCCGATTTTACAGATTTAAATTTTGTTGAAGATGCAATCATCAACGATGAAAAAATTAAATTAATGTATATAGAAACACCAGCAAATCCTACATTAGCTTGTTATAATATTGATGGCTTAGCAGCAATCGCTCAAAATTTAGGCGTCAAAACTATTGTCGATAATACATTTGCCACGCCATACGTGCAACAACCATTAAAATATGGAATTGACATGGTGGTACATTCTTCCACCAAATTTCTAAATGGACATGGCACAGCTACTACAGGCGTATTAATTGGTGTGGAAGATGGAGAATTATTTAAAAGAGCCTACGGAATTCAAAAAATGATTGGTGCTGTTTGTTCTCCTTTCGATGCATTTTTATTAAATAATGGCGTTAAAACATTGGCATTACGCATGGAGCAACATCAAAAAAATGCTATGCATTTAGCTCGTTTTTTAAGCCAGCGACTTGAAGTAGAAAAAGTCAATTACTTAGGACTGGAAACACATGAGAATCACGAATTAGCGAAAGCACAAATGAATGGTTTTACAGGAATGCTTAGCTTTGAGCTTAAAGGTGGTTTAGACGCAGGTATGAATTTTATGCGAGGCATTACATTTTGCACACTCACAGCAACACTTGGCACTGCTGATACTTTGGTGACACACTCTGCATCAACAAGTCATGTAAATGTACCGCGAGAACAAAGATATCAATATGGCATTACTGACGGTTTAATACGTGTTTCAGTCGGCTTGGAAAACATCGAAGATGTTATCGCAGATTTCGAAAATGCGTTTAAAAATATATAAGCTAATATCTGTCAACTTATATCAACAACTTATTGCTTTTTGAAGTTACTAACTCAAAGTCTATTGTTTTCTTTTCAATGTCAACAGCTGTAAGTTTTACTTCAACAGCATCGCCAAGCTGATATGTTTTGTCGTATCGCTTGCCTATCATTCTCATTTTTCGTTCATCAAAAATATAGATATCATCGCGCATCGTTTCTGTGCGTACTAATCCTTCGCAATTGTATTGTGGCAACTCTACATAAATTCCCCAATTTTTTACGCCTGAAATCACACCTTCAAAATGTTCACCAATTCTATCCAACATAAACTCCGCCATTTTATATTTAACAGATGCACGTTCTGCATCAGCCGCAGCGCGTTCGCGTTCGCTACTGTGTTTACATTGATATTCGATTTCATCAACAGTAGGTAATTTTTTATCATTTAAAATCTTGTCTAATAAACGATGCACCATTACATCAGGATATCGTCGAATTGGCGAAGTAAAATGTGTATAATATTCAAAACCTAAACCATAATGTCCGATATTATTGCTTGTATATATGGCTTTTGCCATGCATCGGATTGCTAATTGTTGCAGCACAGCTTGTTCTGGCTTTCCTTCAATTTCTTTCATTAAACGATTCAGTTCCCGTGCAATTTGCTTTGGATTATCAAATTGAATTTTATATCCAAATTTTTGTGCAAATAATTGAAAATCGATTAACTTTTCTTCATTCGGCAAATCATGTACACGATACACAAATGGAATTTTTCCATTTTTATTACGCTCTTTTCCAATATACGTCGCAACTGCTTTATTTGCCAGCAACATAAAATCTTCAATTAGCAAATGCGCGTCTTTACGCTCTTTCACATACACGCCAATTGGCTTGCCATTGTCATCTAATTTGAATTTGGTTTCTGGCGCTTCAAAACCAATAGAGCCATGCTTGAACCGCTCGCGACGTAAGATATGCGCCAAAGTATTTAATTGCAATAATTCATCTTTAAAAACACCGTCATTGCCTTCTAAAATTTCTTGTGCTTCTTCATACGTAAATCTTTTTTGTGAATGAATTAGCGTTCTGCCAAACCAAATATCTTTTACATTGGCTTTATCATCTAATTGAAAAACAGCAGCATAGCAACATTTATCTTCATTCGGTCGCAAAGAGCAAATAATATTGGACAAACGCTCTGGAAACATAGGCGCTACTCTATCAACTAAATAAACTGAAGTAGCGCGTTTAAATGCTTCTTTTTCCATGGCTGCATGCTCTTTTACATAATGAGATACATCGGCAATATGTACGCCTACTTCGTGCAAGCCATTTTCTAATTTTCTATAGGACAATGCGTCGTCAAAATCTTTGGCATCTGCTGGATCGATAGTAAATGTTGGAATTGTGCTGAAATCTCTGCGTTTTTGCTTTTCTTCTTTGCTGACTTTAAATTCTAAAGCATCAGCTTCTTCTAATACAGCACGTGGAAAAGAAGTAAAAAAACCATTTTCGACCAATATGGATTTCATCTCCACATCATTGCTGCCGGCATTGCCCAATATTTCTGTGATGTGACCAATAGGATTCTTATCTTTTTCGCGCCATTCCACAAATTCGACGACAACTTTATCTCTATGTTTTGCTTTTTGTGAGCGTGCTTCTGGTACATAAAAATCTGATTTGATGCCTGTGTTATCTGGCACTACAAAACAAGTTTCATTTATACGTTCGACAACACCTATAAAATGAGTTCTACTTCGTTTGATAATTTCGGTTACAATACCTTCAGGTCTCGTTGATGTAGGCTTATGTAAGCGCATTACTTTTACAGTATCACCATCAAATGCACGGTTTGTATTTTTTCTATGTATGAAAAAATCTTTCTTTTTTCCTTCAATAAGCACGAATGCATCTCCACTTCGAGCCACATCAATAACACCTATCATTTCTTCACCAACAGTAAAAGCATTATGATTAACTTTCGTATCTTTTTTGTTGCGTTTATGACTACTTCCTTGTTTGTCTTTATTTATTTTCTTCTTTTTTGACATGCAATAAAAGTAGCATTTCAAAATATACTACACAACAATAAGTTATGTACAATCATCTCACAACGATAAAATACTCAATCAATATCGATTGATTAACAAGCATTTTTACTATTTTTGAAAAGTATTAGATTAATGCTATCTTTGGACATTGATTCTTTTTATGCAAAAAGAAAAATATTATTATAATCCCAACACACTAAAATACGAGAAATACAAAATCAGTATTGGTCAGCGTATTTTACGAGTTACAGGCTTTTTTACATCAGCATTTTTCTTTGGCTTTTTAGCAATGGTTTTAGGTTATAGCGCTTTCGATAATCCGGAGGAACAAAGCCGTAAAAACGAAGTGAAATTAATGCAGGAAAAGTATGAGATATTAGATAAGCGTATAGATGAATTAAATAAAGTAATCGAAGATTTAGGCGACCGTGATGATAATATTTATCGTGTAATTTTTGAGTCAGAGCCATTGCCTGATGACTTACGAAAAGGTGGCATCAATACATCAAAAATATACGCACAGCTCAAAAATTTACCAGAATCAGAAATATTAACAAGCACATTAAAAAAGCTAGAAAGCATTGAGAAAAAAGTATATGTGCAATCTAAGTCTTATGATGAACTTGCTAATTTAATTAAAAATAAAGAAATCATGTTGGCAAGTATTCCTGCTATACAACCTGTTTCCAATAAAGATTTGAAACGTATTGCTTCAGGATTTGGCTATCGCATCGATCCTGTTTATAAAACACCACGTATGCACGCTGGTTTAGATTTTTCAGCAGAAACAGGCACGCCTGTTTATGCCACTGGTGATGGCGTCGTAGAAATTGCTGGCTCACAAGGTGATGGTTATGGCAATAAAGTGGTCATAAAACATGGTTATGGCTATGAAACATTATACGCACACAATAGTAAAATATTAGTGCGTGCTGGCACGAAAGTAAAACGCGGACAAACCATTGCTTTAGTTGGAAGTACTGGTAAAAGTACAGGACCACATTGCCATTATGAAGTAATGAAAAATGGAATTAAAATCGACCCTGTCAATTATTTTTTCAACGATTTGACACCAGAACAATATACACAAATGCTTAAAATTGCCGAGCAAAGCAATCAAGCATTTGACTAAAAACAAAAAAAAATTATTCAATATTTACAGATGCCATATAAAGACAAAGAAATAGAGAAAATGTATTTCACCATTAGTGAGGTAGCTAAGCAATTTAAAGTGGCCACTTCATTAATTCGATTTTGGGAAACAGAATTCGATATATTAAAACCACGCAAAACGCAGAAAGGAAACAGATTATATTCTAAGAAAGACATAGAAAACTTTAGCTTAGTCTATCATTTAGTAAAAGAAAAAGGCTATACTTTAGATGGCGCAAAAAAGAAATTGAAAGAAGGATGAGCATCGGCAAAAGGTGAAAAAGAAAACACAAATGCCGAAATTGTTGCAAGATTAAAAAATATCAGAAAGTTTTTGGAAACCATGTACAATGAATTATAATGAATAAAAGTAGAAAAGTAAATCCGATTTTTTATTTACTAATAAGCATTGTTTTATATGGTGCAATATCATGTAAAAATGAAAACAAGTCCAATAAAGAATATGCATCTCCTTATTTTTCTCCATTATTCAAAGCTAATAATGCTTTTGTTTATAGAAATGCCATGTTTGGATATTCTGTTGACGAAATAAAGAAATCTGAAACGGCAAAGTTGTATGACGCTACTGTAGATCATTTGTTTTATGAATTCACTTTTCCAAAAGATTCCACTCTTTTTTCTGAATATGCTAATGTCAATTATTTTTTTGATGAAAATAATCAATTAGATATCATAACAACTGATGTTTTTCTGAGTGACAGTGCACAAGTTGATGCATTAAGCACAGCATTAGATGAGCATTTTACAGCATTGTATGGAAATAAAATAGAGACAGATGTAGAAAAACCTTTTTGGAATGGAAGCATACGCAATAAGGAAAATAAAGAGATAAATTATACAATTTCTTACTCGACCTTAAGTGATGATATTGGCATCAGCATAGAGTTTGTAAGGAAATAAGCATACGCTGAAATCTCTAATACAAATAAAACTGTTTATCTAATACTTGGTAATAATTTATGTAAACCTTTAAAAATCGAATCTTCGATAAGGAATGCTCCAACGCATGTTTAAATTCAAATAGTGTGTCTGGATATTACGTGCAACATCTTGGCTTTTTTTCTTGCGATAGACATACGTTAAATCGACAAAAATATTATGCCATACTTCATAAGTGGCAACAAAATCAACGTAGAAAGTTTTTGCGTTTACGCCTTGTCCTGTAACATTGCCATATTCGCGTTCAAATGTGCCATATACTTTTAAAGGATTGCCGCCCCAGTTTGTTGTGTCATTATCTTCGCCTTTATTAGTATAAATAAATCTCGACGATAGAAATAATTTTTGCAAAGGTTGATAATTCACTTGAAAAATTAATTCTTTGAAATTAGCACCTAATGGATGTGCTAAAGGTTGGTTATAATGCGTCCAAGATGTGATGGTATCATAATGAGAATAAGTATAAGGACGTGCCATATTAGCTTCTAATTGTAGGTCGAGATGATCAACGCCAAACGCATCAATATATTTAATACCTAATTGTGCTGCGAACTTATTTCCCCACCATTTTCTTGGATGAAACAAGCTATAAACTTTACTTTTCCCTGGCGTGCTAAATTCTTTTTTGAAATTAAATTCATCTAATAAAAGCTGGCCATAGATTTGAACGTGCTTTGGTATGTTCACTTTAAAATCAAATCCGATAAAAGCATTGTCTGGCGAGCCTAAAGCTTGTTCAATTGAGCGATAAAATATAATTGGATTTAAGTATTGTAGTTCAAAATTATTTTCACGTCTAAAAACAACACTTTCAAAAACGCCAATGTTTACATTTTTTGTTAAGTTGATACTTAAATGATGCATTGCCATGTACTTCTTTGTCAGTAATCTATCTGCGCCTGACTGTTTATAGTATTTTGTCATTTCCGCAAAAATATTCTGATAATTAAATTTCCAAACATTCGTATTTAATTTCAAGAATAAATAGTTAGCGCCAAAGTCTGATAAAAATGTTGAACGAATGCCATCGCCAATAAAATTATTGTCATAACCAAATTGCATGTGAAAATGCTTGCTTGGTGAAATGGTTACATATCCTTTTGCTAAGAAATAATCATATCCATCACGTTTGTATTGTTTCCAGTAGCCAGCACTTGGCGGTGTGCCGATTTGTTTGATATAATCACGAATATAATTAGGATAATTACCTTGTTCTGATAAAAACAAAGCATAAAATCCGAAAATATCATCGACCTGACCTCTAATTTCAAAACCTTTCGATGTAAAATATCTGAATTTATCTTTCTTTGTAGGCTCGTCTTTAAAAGAACCACCTAATCTTATTTGAATAGCTGGATTTACTGCCAAGGCAAAATGTGGTACTTTAACACTGATAAAATGAGCAGGATGTTTCCATAAAAATTTCAACTTCGGCGATTCCGTCATTTCCGTATGAAAATCATCAAATTCAAAATTATCTTTATACAAATAATCAATATTTTTTTTATCCATTTCCGTTAAATCATCAACATCCATATCACTTAATGAGTCGATGCTATTGATATAATCAATAGACATTTTTCTATCATAAGGTCTATTAGAAGTATGAAATCCTTTTACTAAGCCTGTTTTAATTTCTAATCGTTGCAAATAGCGATTCGTCTCTGAGCCAATAGGAATATAAGTACCTTGAGCTTGTATAAAAAATGGCAATATGCAAATCGACAATATAAAAAGTAATTTTTTCATCAGATGGCGCAATAATTAATTGGTAAATATAAGCAAATGCCTCCAAAATAAAATAGTTTTACCTAACAGCGTATTGATAACTTTATGTACTATGAAAAATTGTGTTTTGTATATTTGAATCAACATCACTTAAAACAACTATATGACTGAAAACAAAAATGCATCTGTCGCTTATCAAATCACGATTATCGGTATCTTATTCTTCATTTTTGGATTTATTACGTGGGCAAATGGCACATTAATACCCTATTTAAAAATTGCATGTGAGCTTAATGAGGCACAGCAATATTATGTAGCGACTGCATTTTTTGCAGCCTATTTTATTATGGCCATTCCATCGTCTATGATATTAAGCAAAACAGGATTTAAAAATGGCATGTCAGTAGGTTTAATGGTTATGGCAATTGGTGCATTAATATTTATACCTGCGGCACAAACGCGCACCTATAATATTTTTCTATTAGGCTTGTTTATTATTGGAACAGGATTAGCATTATTGCAAACTGCTGCCAATCCATTTGTCACCATTTTAGGACCCATTGAAAGTGCTGCACAGCGAATATCCATCATGGGAATTTGCAATAAAATTGCTGGTATTTGTGCCATCTATGTTTTGGGTTCTATTGCTTTAAAAGATGCTGATATACTAAAAGCAAAACTATTAACCATAGATGCTACGCAGAAAGCAATAGAATTAGATGCATTAGCAGCACGAGTTATTCAACCTTATACAATTTTAGCTATTACTTTAGCGCTTTTAGCAATTGCTATATATTTTGTAAAAATGCCAGAAATAAAGGAAGAACAAGAACCAGAAAATGAAAATCAAAAAGTTGGTTTAACAACAGCAGAAAAAACTAGTATTTTCCAATTTCCACACTTGCTATTAGGAGCATTAGCAATTTTCTTTTATGTAGGCGTTGAAGTTATCAGTTATGATACATTTGCCAACTTCGGAGAGCATTTAGGTTTTCCATTAGACACTGCGAAAAATTTTCCAACCTATACTGGTTATGCTTTATTGGCTGGATATATTTTTAATATCATTGCCATTCCAAAATTCATATCACAGCAAAAAACAATGTTGTCATTGACAATATTAAGCATTGTATTAGTAGTACTTTCTGTTATAACGACAGGAAAAGTTGCAATTGTTTGTTTTATGCTTTTAGGATTTTCTAATGCCGTCATGTGGCCAGCTATTTGGCCTTTGGCAATTGATGGTTTAGGTAAGTTTACAAAAATGGGTTCTGCATTATTAATTATGGGCATTGTTGGCGGTGCTATCCTGCCACCATTATATGGTAAAATTTCTGAAATAATCGGCAATAAACAAACTGCCTATTTAATGATGCTACCTTGTTATTTATATATTCTATACTATGCCATTGTTGGACATAATGTGGGAAGAGAAAAGGAAACAAAATGAAATATTTAATAAAAAATGGACACGTCGTCAACGAAGGGAAAATTATACAAAAAGACATTTTAATAGTTGATGAATACATCAGCAAGATTGACACCGATATTTCTGATGAAACAGCCAGCGTAATTGATGCTTCGAACCAATATATTATTCCTGGAATTATAGATGACCAAGTCCATTTTAGAGAACCAGGATTAACGCACAAGGCAACAATCTATAGTGAAAGTAAGGCAGCAATAGCTGGCGGTGTTACTTCATTTATGGAGCAACCCAATACAAAACCTGCAGCACTGACACAAGCATTATTAGAAGAAAAATATCAGTCAGCAGCGCAAACATCATTGGCGAACTATACTTTTTTTATGGGAACATCTAACGATAATTACGATGAAGTAATGCGTACAGATTTTTCTAAAATTGGAGCATTGAAGATATTTATGGGCTCATCAACAGGAAATATGCTGGTTGATGATGAGCATATTCTCAATAAAATATTTGCAAATATTGGTGGTATAGTGGTTACTCATTGCGAAGATGAACAAACTATTTTGCAACAAACAGAAAAAATCAAATCTTTATACAATGAGAATATTCCGATGAATTTTCATCCGATTATTCGAAGCGATGAAGCATGTTATTTGTCTTCAAAACTGGCTATTGACTTAGCAAAGAAACATCAAACACGTTTGCATATTTTTCATGTTTCTACTGCAAAAGAATTAGACTTATTTTCCAATCAACAAGCATTAAAAGACAAAAAGATAACAGCTGAAGTCTGTGTGCATCATTTATATTTTGATGAACGAGACTATGCAGCTTTAGGCAGTAAAATCAAATGTAATCCTGCCATAAAATTTGAATCAGACAAAAGAGCATTACTGCAAGCATTATTAGATGATAAATTAGATGTCATTGCTACTGATCATGCGCCGCATACATTACAAGAAAAAAATAATCCTTACCTAACAGCACCATCTGGCTTGCCCTTGGTTCAACATAGTTTGAACATGATGTTAGACTTCTACCATCAACAAAAAATTTCTCTAGAAAAAATAATTGAAAAAATGTGCCACGCTCCTGCTGAGTGTTTTAAAATAAAGAATCGCGGCTATTTGCGTGAAGGTTACTTTGCAGATATTGCCATAGTAGATATTCATCAACGCTGGTCTATTTCAACAGAAAATATCTTGTATAAATGCGCTTGGAGTCCTTTGGAAAATATAAGTGTTTATGGCAAAATAAATCAAACATTTGTCAATGGACATCTTGTATATAACAAAGGCATTTTTGACGAAAGTAAAAAAGGACACAGACTATTATTTTCTGTATAATAAAAATGCCTCTTAAAGTAGCATTTCTACCAATGATTGCGAGCCTACATAAACGACAGTACGTTGGTGCAATTTTTCTGGAATAATGTCTAAAATTCTTTGCGTTCCATTACTCGCAGTTCCATCTGCTTGTTCTTGTAAAAATGCTAAGGGATTGCATTCATACATCAATC
>JADKZZ010000027.1 GCA_020848475.1 Chitinophagales bacterium
ATGTCGTGTTTAAAAGAATGATTGTAATTAGCCTCCACATGATGCAATGATGATTTATCTTGGAATTTTGAGCCTGTCACCAAATTGGCATCATCAACAATGATATTATAGGCAGAATCAAAGGAGAAAGTTCCTGGTTGTAAATACGCATTATTTAGTGCTTCTTGTAAGGCATACTCGCGAGATGTCTGCACGTCTGCATCTTCTGGATCATCTTTGAAAGTATTTGTAAAATCGGATAGTTTGGAAAAATATGCTTTTACAAAATTTGACACATAGCGTGTAATTCCAATCTTGGATAAATTGATGGCGCTAAATACCATATCATAAGATTTACCAGCATTTTCTTGTGTTGTGTAATATTTTACCGACAAGCCTTTATAATCCAATTGGACTTTATGTTGCTGGAATAAAATATTTTTAATGTTGTATCTGTTTGCGCCTTGATACACAGCGCTACCTCTTCCAAATTTATACTGATACTCGATTTGCATATCTTTGATTGGTCTTGCATATAATGCTGCACTTGCTTTGATGCTTTCTGTTTGCTGGTCAGTCAAGTCTTTTTCTCTATAGCCAGGTGCTTGCACATGAATAGTTCCAGGAAATGCGTTTGGAAAAAAATCTAAATAGGCATTCAATGCTCTGAACTGTCGCGCAATTGCTGTGTCTTCATTGTATTGCAGTTTACGAACGACTGTACTTACATTCACATCAGTACCTATGTCTCCATATACATTGGCAATCGTATCATCAGCAATCCAGTCTTTAGCGCGAAAATAAGAACCACTTACTTTAAAGCCAAACACATCTCTTCCATATTTCTTTTTGCCGAAAGCGTTGGCATATCTAACTTGTGCATCGATAAGTTGGCGATTACCGCCTTTTATTTTCACTTGCAAATTTTTATAGTCGAATGGATTTTTTGTTTGCATGCTTACAATACCTTGAAATGCGTTAGCTCCATATAATGCTGAAGAAGCGCCTGAAATTATTTCTACGCTTTCTAAGTCTAAATCGTTTGCGCCTACTAAATTTCCGACTGGAAAATTTAAGCCTGGTGCTTGATTATCCATGCCATCTATAAACTGCACAATACGAACTGGCGCAGTAGTATTGAAGCCACGCGTATTAAACACTTGAAAGCCCATACTCGTTGTTGTGATGTCCACTTCTTTTAAGTTGCCCAAGCTTTGATAAAAATTACCAGATGCAACAGATTGAATTTGTTTTGCATTAAGTTTTTGAATAGACGATGGCGAAGTTTGAATGCGCTCACTCAAGCGCGACGCGGAAATTACGACATCATTACTCATGCGTATTTCTTGTGGCGCTAAGGCTATTACTATTTTTTTATTTCCTTCCGTTACTGTTATTTCTTGCGTTGCATATCCTAGGTAGCTACCAATTACAACTGGCTGTCTAATATCTCCATGAATGATGAAGTTGCCATCAATGTCGGTTGTTGCACCAATAGTTGTTCCTTTAACAAGTATGTTTGCGCCAATAAGTGGTTCCTTGGTATTTTTATCAATAACTTGTCCGCTAATCGTAATTTCTTGCGCGTATAAATATATGTTTGAAAATAGACAAAATAATACTGTAAAAAATTTGAAAAAATTTCCCGTAGTGTGCATTGCTTAGATTTTATTGGTTCGTAAATTTCTTAGTTTATAGTAAATGACTTTGTTTGTTTTTGGTCAGTATTTTTTACATCAAAAATCTCCAGTAAATATTGCCCTTTCGCCAAGTCTTTCATGTTGAATGATTGATGTTCTACTATTTCTCTCGAAAGTATTTTCTCACCAATCATATTATACACATTTGCGATGTATTTTCCATTTTTACTAATAAAAACAGAGAATGCGCCATTACTTGGATTTGGAAATAAATTAATGTCCCATGTTGGTTTGGTGCTATTATTTTTCAACGCTGTTACTAAAGATGAATTTCCAAAGACAGGCAATTCAATTTGTGTTGGATACTGATCAGAAAATGCGATGCGTTGAACAGAAATACGAGGTGCATACTCAACGCCATTAAACATATATGTTCTGCCATCTGCTGGTTTTCGCCTAAAGAAGTCATTTGGTGTGATAGGCACGTTTGCGCAAGCTTGGAAACGAGGATAATTGCTACTAGATATCAGCACTTTAATTTTGTGTCCTTGTGCAAAGGTATATGCTATCGGATAACCTTGGAAATAATATTCATATATTTTATCGATATCGATATTGCTAAATGGTGCATTGTCATTTTCTGCACCAACGGCGATTGATTTAGCATATTCGCGCGCACGAGCATTTACAGCACCTTCCACAACAAAAAACTCTTTTCCATCTGGATATACATCTAAAATACGGACAAAGAAATCGCAATCGGTTGGGCCCGATGGTGTATTTCCAGGATTTGATTTTGCATATAATTTATATTTTGGAAAGCCGATAATACATAAGGAATCCTGCAACACATCAGTCTCAAATTTCAATACGCCTTCTCTGTCCATAGTAAATTTTGCAAAGTTTGTATCTGCCAAATTCATTTGACCCTGTGCGTCTCGATCGCCTTGTGGTGTGCGTTCTAACATATTGCCACCACCTACTGTAATAATTGGATCATCAGGATTATGAACATAGGTTCTATAACCTTCATCGCTTGTTGGTTTTGTAAAATTTAATTTTCCATTTTGATGCAAAAACATTGAATGCCATTG
>JADKZZ010000028.1 GCA_020848475.1 Chitinophagales bacterium
AGCAGCATTTATTGCAGCACAAAACATCCCGGCAAATGCGTTGGGCGGGCTCGCCGTAGGCGAGCCCGCCGAGATGATGTACGAAATGACAGAAATTGTATGCAACATTTTACCAAAAGACAAACCTCGTTATTTAATGGGCGTTGGCACACCTGCCAATATCTTAGAGTCTATTGCACTCGGAATTGATATGTTTGACTGTGTAATGCCTACTCGAAACGCAAGACACGGTTTGTTGTTTACTACAGCAGGAATTATTAATATTAAAAATCAAAAATGGAAAGATGACTTCTCGCCAATTGATATAAATGTGCCTGCTTCTACGAGCCAAAAACACTCCAAAGCTTACTTGCGACATTTATTTGTTGTCGAAGAATATTTAGCAGCGCAAATCGCAAGTATTCACAATCTTTCTTTTTACTTGTGGTTGGTAAATCAAGCTAGAGAAAAAATAAAAGAAGGTACATTTACCACTTGGAAAAACGAAATGATTGTAAAATTAAGTACTAGATTATAAAACAAAACACACAATTATATTCCATTTCTTACCGCGAATGAAAATACTCGACAGATATATCATCAAAAAATTTCTCATCACATTTTTCTTTGCAATATTTTTGTTGAGTGCCATCGCAATCGTGATTGATATTACTGAAAAGATTGACGAATTTATCGATAACCAAGCGCCTTTACATGCTATCGTCGTCGATTACTATTTGAATTTTATTCCGTGGATAGGCTTGATGCTGGCTCCGATTTTTGTTTTTATTTCAGTGGTATATTTTACATCGAGATTAACCGCAAACACAGAAGTCATTTGCATGCTAAATGGTGGTGTTAGCTTTTATCGATTGTTGTTTCCTTATCTATTCACGGCTGTTTTATTAGCAATGTTATTTGCTTATTATAATCATGAGCTGCTACCAAAAAATAACAAAGTAAAAATTAAATTTGAAGAACAATACGCATCAAAAAAAAATCAACGCTCAGCAGATATCAATTATCATTTTCAAATAGGAAAAGATACTTTTATATACACACAATCTTTCGATATCAACGCCAATACAGGCTTTAAATTCACCTTAGAAGAAATTAAAAATAAAGTACAACACTATAAATTCACAAGCGAAAATATGTCGTGGGACACAACTGCAAAAAAATGGAGAATGCGCAATTGGACATTTCGAAAAAGTTTAGGCAATCGCGATAGTATAGGAAAAGGTATGGACTCACTTATGTCATTGCCTGTGACCGCAAAAGAATATGCAAAACAGAATTATGATATCGAAACGATGACGACAAAAGAATTGAAACAATTTATCATCGACCAAAAACATAAAGGCAATGAGAATGTGAAAATCTATGAAGTAGAAAAATTTCGAAGAACGGCCATTCCTTTTTCTACCATTATTTTAACTTTAATTGCTGTAGCGATGACTACAAAAAAAGTACGCAATGGAATGGGCTTGTACATTGTTGCTGGTATGCTGTTGAGTGGTGCATATATTATCATTCAACAATTTTCAACTGTATTTGCCACAAAAGGCAATCTTGATCCTTTAATTGCTGTGTGGATTCCAAATATTATTTTTGGTATTATCGCAGCTTTATTAATAAAAAGGGCGCCTAAATAAAATGCATAATTATCTTTTGTATGCTGATAATCACCAATCTTAGGTAATCTTTGTTATCAAATTACTAAAATGCATCTTTATAAGAATAAGCACGTATTTTTGCTATTCGGAATTAATCTAAATAATTTGACAGATAAAAAAAATATAACACAATTACAAATAGGCGAAAGTGCTTTGATAACAGCATTTGCAGATGGCCAAATTGCAGCTAAGCTAATGGCAATGGGCTTGTTGCCAGGAACTACTTTGGCTTTGTTACATAAAGCACCGTTTGGTGGCGCATATTATATCAAAATCAATAATCATTATTTGGCCTTGCGTGTCAATGAAGCTAAAAATGTACTCATAACTTCTGCCTCATAATGTCTGTCCAAAAATATAAAATAGCACTATTAGGCAATCCAAATGCAGGTAAATCTTCTTTGTTTAATCAGCTAACCGGTTTGCGCCAAAAAGTAGGAAATTTTCCCGGCGTTACTGTTGAGCGCAAAAGTGGTATCATAAAAGATAATGCTATAGATGTTGAAATCATTGATTTACCAGGAACATATAGCTTGTATCCAACTTCTTTAGATGAGCGCATTGCCGTACATGCATTGATTGACAGCAAGAACAGAGATTTTCCTGACGCTATTATTTACATCTTAGATGTTACACATTTAGAAAGACACTTATTGTTGCTTACACAAATTTCTGATTTACAATTTCCGATAGTTGTTGGTTTAAATATGAATGATATTGCAGAGCAACAAAATATGTATTGCGATGAAAAACTATTGTCGCAAGCATTAGGAATTGAAGTCATAAAAATTAATGGTAGAACTGGTGAAAACATGGCAATGTTAAAATCAAAAGCAATTGATTTATTACAACAGCCTATTAGCAATCGCCAAGTTTTTTATACAATTAATGAACAAGAAAAAAATATAGCAAAAGATGTCGCTCTGCTTTTGCCAGTGCGAAACGAATATCATGCATTACTATTAGCACACCATGTAAAACGTTCAACGTTTTTAGAACAAAATATAAAACAACAATTACTGCAAATCAATGCAAAGCATCAATTTAATCCTATAAATAATCAGCTAGATGAAATTATGCAACGTTACAACGCATTTGTACCGATTGTCAATAAAGTATTAAAACGTTCATTTGATAATGCAAAAACACTAACGGATAAAATTGACCGTATTGTAACTAATAATTATTTTGGACCTATTTTATTTTTCGGTTTAATGTTGTTTGTTTTTCAAGCTATCTTTGCATGGTCTGCATTTCCAATGGATTGGATTGATTTGCAATTCGCCAATATTGCTGCATCTTTACAAGCATCCTTACCAGATAATTTATTTACAAGATTGTTGACCGAAGGCATCATTCCAGGCATAAGCGGTGTGCTTGTATTTGTGCCACAAATCACGATTTTATTTTTAATAATTACCGTATTAGAAGAAGTGGGTTATATGGCTCGTGCTGTATATATGTTTGACCATATCATGCAAAAGTTCGGGCTAAATGGAAGAAGTATTGTTTCGCTCATTTCTGGTGGCGCCTGTGCTATTCCTGCCATTATGAGCACGCGAACAATAAGTAATTGGAAGGAACGCTTGACTACCATAATGGTAACACCATTAATTAGTTGTTCCGCCAGAATACCTGTTTATGCAGTATTGATAGGCTTTATCGTGCCGAGCTATAAGCTTGGAATTTTTAATGCACAAGGCTTAGTGTTTATGGCGCTTTATTTAATTGGAATTGTATCTGCATTAATTGCAAGTTTGGTTTTTAAAAAAGTACTAAAATCTACAGATGTTTCCTTCTTGATGCTTGAGTTGCCTGCATACAGAAAACCACATTGGAAAAATGTATTTTTTACATTATATGAAAAAGTAAGTTCGTTTGTTTTTGGCGCTGGTAAGATAATATTAATCGTGTCAATTATCCTTTGGTTTTTGGCTAGCTTTGGACCCAGCACTGCTATGAAAACAGCTGAAAATACTGCCATTATTGAGTCATCATTAATGCAAGCTGATAGCGCGACAACACAATTACATATTGCTTCAAGAAAATTAGAAGCATCTTATGCTGGTCATTTAGGAAAATGTTTAGCGCCTATTATTCAGCCATTAGGATTCGATTGGAAAATTGGTATTGCACTCATTACGTCATTTGCGGCACGCGAAGTTTTTGTAGGCACTATTTCAACTTTATATTCTATAGGGAAAGATGCGGATAACTTGACGATAAAACAGAAATTGCAACAAGAAAAAAATGCAGATGGTCAACCTGTATTTTCAATGGCCGTAGCTTTATCGCTGGTATTGTTTTATGTTTTTGCTATGCAGTGTATGAGCACGCTGGCAGCAGTTTATAGAGAAACAAAATCGTGGAAATGGCCAGCAATACAGTTCGCCTATATGACAGGTACAGCATATCTTGTTTCTCTTTTAGTTTATCAATTCCTAAAATAAACAAACGCCAGTTTTTTTTGTTGCTATCTCAAATGTGTATGCTATGAAAATATTAACTACACTTTGTTGTATGTTGTTTTTAATTCAATGCAATAGATGTAATGAAAATAATTCCAAAAAAACTAGAATACAAACGACTATGAATACTACTGCAAACTCATCATCGTCAGCAATGGATACCGCAACTTTAGCTGGCGGTTGTTATTGGTGCTTAGAAGCGATTTTTCAACGATTGCAAGGTGTAGAAAAGGTTACTTCTGGATTTTGTGGCGGACAAGTAAAAAATCCAAGCTATAAAGCGGTGTGTACTGGAACGACTGGACATGCAGAAGTAATACAACTTACTTATGATAGCTCTGTAATCTCATTTGCTGAAATACTTAAAGTATTCTTTACCATGCATGATCCAACGACATTAAATCGACAAGGAAACGATGTGGGCACACAATATCGATCGGCTATATTTTATCATAATACAACTCAAAAAAAGGAAGCGGAAGAAATTATTCATGCATTAAATATGGCATCAGTTTATTCAACGCCAATCGTTACCACAGTAGAGCCATTTGATGTTTTTTATATTGCTGAAGATTACCATCAAAATTATTACAACGACAATAGCAATGAAGGATACTGTCGATACGTGATTCAACCTAAACTTGAAAAATTTGAGAAAGTATTTTCTGATAAATTAAAAAAATAAAAAATCAAACGATCTAGCTTTCATCAGATTGCTCTTGCTCATCATTACTTGCCGATAGATTTCTTTTTGGATAATTAAATAAAATGGAGCTAATTACAGGCAAGAAAAATACCAATACCGTTATTATTGAAACGATTAAATCAAAATGTTCTGATTCAATATATTTAAATGTAGTGCTGTCTTTTAAATAATGTGCAGGTATGGAAAGCAATAGCTTTACACCTAATATTCCAATGACAATAAATGCCGCTTTCTCCAAAAATGGATATTTTTCCATCAACTTTACAAACGACTGTGCTACAAATCGCATGGCTAATATGCCTATAAATACGCCAGTCCAGATTAAATAGATATTGTCAGTAAATGCGACTGCTGCAAAAACATTGTCTATAGAAAATGCCAAATCCATGATCTCGACAAGTATAACAGTAGACCAAAATTTTCCGAATAAACCAAGCGTATATTTGTAGATGAAACTTTCTTCTTTATTGAGTGTATCATCTTCTGGCTTCGGTGTGGCTTTTGTCCTAAAATAATCAATGAATAGATATAATAGGTATAGTCCGCCTAAGGCTTTTAGCCACCATATTTTTACAAGCCAAGCGGCTAGTACCAAACAAATACCTCTAAATACATAAGCGCCGATAATACCATATTTCAAAGCTTTCTTGCGTTGTTCCTTCGGTAGATCCATCACCATTGTTGCCAATACAGCAGCATTGTCCACTGATAATAGACTCTCAATTAATATCAAATTTAAAATGATTATTAGCGCTTGTTGTATAGATATATCTTGAAGTATTGTTTCCATTTTTTTTATAAAATCAAGCCACAAGGTCAAAAAAAAATCTTAACAAAGTTTAACTTATTGAATAATTAATGTAAATTTAGTGTGAAAACTGTCCTATTATGAAAAAAATCTTACTGCTATTCGCAGCAATCTCTATTGCTTTTTTTTCTTTCTCTCAAACAAAATACTTCCCAACGCCAGGCGCTTCTGAAATTCCTGGTAGTAAAATCAACGGTAAGTTAGATGACATAACTGACTTCTCTACTTGTACGCAAGTTCCGTTTACGATGCCAGATGGTACAAAATTAATGACCGATATTTATCTGCCTATTTTGCAAGATAGTTTTGTTTATAATGATACGTTGACATTCAGCTTATTGCCAGACCCATTTCCGCCAATTAAGATACCTATTTATGCTGTTTTACTAAAAAAAGGCCAGCAATATCTAATATATGATTCTATCAATGGTGTGCCTAATCCTAATCCATATCAACTACCTCTTATCTTGGAGCGCACACCATATGATAAAGATGGCGCTGTAGAAGGTGCAGCCATGGCATTACTTGGTTATGCAGGTGCGGTGCAAGACATGCGTGGACGATACACTTCACAAGGTGCATATCTGCCTTTGTATTCTGATAGTTGGAAAAAATGGCCTTATCACAATTACAAACATGTTTTAGATATCACAGATGCCAGCGATCCTAGAAATGGCAACAATCATGAAGATGGTTATAATACGATTGAATTTATTAAAAATCAATTGGTACGTAAATATGATTTGAATAGAGATGGCAATTTTGAGACTACAGATTTATTATACAATGGCTCAATTGGTAGCTTTGGTGCATCAGCATTGGGTTACAATCAATTGCAGGCCGCCGCAGCACATAAAATTGATCCTTCACAACCGGGTTTAAAATCAATGTTTCCAATAGTAGGGCCATTGGAGTTTTATAAAAGTACAGGTTATCAAAATGGCTGCCTTAGAGATGGCTTAGTAACAGGTTGGTTGCGTGGACAAATTAAAGATACGCGTGACGATTTATTGAATATAGACAGTGGCTTGAACGATAGTATTCATTCTTCAAAAGATTATAATACAGTAGATAAATTTGAAGCATCTAATAAAGCAATTGACCACTTTGTTACTGTGCAATACGAAAATAGTCCAGCTGGCTATTATCCAAATTCTATTGGAAGAAGTGACATGGACGCCAGTAAAGCACCAGTAGATATTAATGGAGAAGGCGCAAAAAATGGCGCCTATTCAAGATATAAAAATATCGAAGTGCCAACTTTTCATGTAGCAGGCTGGTGGGATATTTTTGTAGATGGTTCTTTAGAAACACACAGATTTATCCAAGATAATATAACGCAGAAAAAGAATCTCCAAAAAATCATAATCGGTCCTTGGGCACATCAAACCATTGCCTCAACAAAAACTGGCGATAAAGTATATCCAAAGAATGTGACAGATATCACCAAAATAGATATTACCAATATTAGAGGTTTTGAAGATTTAGATATTGCCGAATTAGCAAAATCAGAATTGATAAGCTGGTTCAGATATAATTTGAATGATAATGGTTACAATAAAGTAGGCGACCCGAAAGTATTAATTTCCAAAACAAGTGAATGGCAGTCACCACATCCTCAACTACCACAATTAGAAGTGCGGTTCCCTTCGGAAGATTATAAGATTCAATTTGCAGATTTATTGAA
>JADKZZ010000029.1 GCA_020848475.1 Chitinophagales bacterium
AATGCACCAAGTAGCATTAACATAATTTCGAATGCTGGATCAGGAATGGCGCTTGCTATCTTGTATAAGGTGGTGCGTGGCGAATTTTCTATTATTTTACTAAACTCAAGTCCACCCATTAAATAGGCAGGCATTCCGCTAAACATTCGAGAAGACCACATGGTCACGTGCCCTGTTGTTGCTTTTAAATCTGCACTTTCTTTATTAAGCGCGATGTATTGATTGCTATCGTGCGTAGATAATTGCATGCCTTCCAAGAGCGGCTTGCAGTATAAAATTGTCAATACTAAAAACAATAGCATCACGGCAGGAATCATGATTTTATTGGACAACTGAAGCGAAGGTGCTGATGATGATTTTGCTTTTTGTGCTACTGGTTTTGGCGCTTGTTTTTTGGACATTATGAACGATTTAAGTTACTAAATTACAACTTTATCCATTCGCTTGGATAAATGTCGTTTGAATTTATCTTGTCATCTGTAAACCATCTGTTTGGTGCAATGACTATTTTGTTTTTGTTGGCATTTAACCAAGCCGCCCACCAGCTAAATGTGCTATTGCAAATAATATTATGTTTGCACATCGACATTAATTGCATATCCAAATAGCTTGTTGTGGCCGTATTATTATTTTCAACAATATAATATGGAAATTCTGTTGTAAAATTTGATTTTATCCAGTGTACATCATCTGTAAAAATAAAAAAAACTGGATTTTCAATTTTTTCAGCGATGTGTTGAATGGCATTTTGGTAATAGGAAAATGGAATTTGTGCAAACTTATTTACATTCTGTTTTAATGTAATATAATCACCGCGTCTAAAATGTATAGAAACGGCATTTGAATTTTCTATTTGATGTTGCCATGCAAGATTTTCATTTCTTAGTTTATTTTTGAATGAAAAATCATTTCTAATTATATCTTCAATTTCTATAAAATATTTATGCGACTGAAAATTGCCTTTGATGTAGCAATTATCCTTTGTATGTAGCAATGCTGGCTGAAAATGAAAGTGACCTTCACTTACTTCGTTTAACTTATTGGAATTCCACAAATCTTTTAAAATATGTTCTATTTTGGCAAATGGATATGCATATTTTGATTGAAAAAAATTATGAGAAATTTGTGCATGGATATTAAAAATATCAAGCTCGTATCTCATTTGTGTAGCCAAGTTTTTAAAAGGCAATTTGCTTTGCAAATAGGAAGTTTGTAAGCATAGCGTTGTTTCATTTTTGACAGCTATATTTCTTGCAAATGCATATTGAAACATTTGATTACCAAGTCCACCTGTCAACGCTACTTTTACCATGCTATACTTTATAAAAACAAGATTTTATTTGATAAAAGATAAAACAAATTATCGATACTTATTTAAACTTTCTAAGCAAATGAAGTATTTTCAATTTTATTATTTTATACAATGAATATTTATTGATAGTGGCTGCATCGCTATAAAAATCAGCATAATTTTGCATCCAATATGCATCTATTGTTTTTTGCATTTGTTTTGGCACCGCAACGATAACATCTTGAATAATGGTAACATTATGGTTTGGGAAATGCTGAAAAAACAACTTAAATATTTCGCTTATTGTTGGCCAATCTTCAGATCTATGCGGTGGTGGCAGCTTTCCTAAAAAACAACGAGCGTCGTCAATTAAAACGACAGCATTTTCTCCTATTTTACTAATGGCCAAAAGTTCATCTTCCAAAGGACATTCATGTTCTTTGCCACCTGCGCCGACACACCAATGACCATCTAACCAAAATAAAGATTTATCGTTTATTTTTTCAATAATTTCTGGAATTCTATCTTTGCTATTGCCCTGTAAAAATTCAATATTTGGCTTGCGGTCAGGTCGGTTTGATGTTGATGTAAAAATTTCTTCGTTGATTTCAATAGTGTACACTTTTTCAAAATAATCGGCAGCCCAAATTGACGAATCACCTCTGAATGTACCTGTTTCTACAAAGTTTTTAATTTTATAATCATTGACTAAACTAGTCACTAATTTTTTTGGAATTGAAAAGCTAACTGCGCCCATTTATGTATTGTTCTAATTTTTAAAAAATATACCATCTATTTGCAACATTCTTCCTGTTGTTTCATCTACAACGCCTGTTTCTATTTGGTACAAACCGAAGTTATGTTGTTTTAAATAAGCTATGATTTCATCAAATAAAATTTCATTTTCATACAATTGTACCAATGACATTTCTATCTGAAAACCTATTATTTTATCGAATAAAGAGGCTGCACCTTTTAGCACTTCCATTTCAAAACCTTGCGTATCAATTTTCAAAAATATATTTTGATTATGCAATTCTAATGTGTCAAAAATGCTGTCTAATCTTTTAATAGCTATCGATTCTTTGCGCACATATTTTGCATCTTGAGCAGCTGCCACATGAATATCTTTAATCTCGAGAAAAGAGCTGCTTACTGTATTTTGAGACACATTGATTTCTGTAGTTTCATCGCTTGCTCCTAAAGCATAATGATGTGTTGTCCAATTGGAAAAGCGCTGTGCATTTGCTTCAAGTTTTTTGAAAGTATCGAGCTGTGGTTCAAAAGAAATAATTTTACCCTTGTAGCCGTATTTTCTGAGTTTTAGCGCATATTGTCCTTCATTTGCGCCAACGTCTAAAATGCAATTGACCTGATGTGATGTTAATAATTTTAACTTATTTTTGTAAAACTTTCCAGGTTTTTGATAGATATCAAATCCTAAAAAATTAAATATTTTAATTATTAACCTTTTCAATATACTTAAATTAAAGCACAAAGAAAATAAAAAAAACTGTATTGAATCGTAATTTCAACAAAAAATGTCATACCGTCCTAAAATATCAATAATTACGCCTGTTTTTAATAATGAAATGGAAATAGGTCGATGTATTGACAGTGTATTTGGACAAACTTATACTAATATAGAACATATCATTATTGATGGTAAATCGACAGACAATTCCTTATCAATTATCAAAGAGAAAGCTGCACATTTTGACATCAAATATATATCTGAAAAAGACGAAGGCATTTATGATGCGATGAACAAAGGAATAGCCTTAGCCAATGGTGATTATCTATATTTTTTAGGTAGTGATGATGTATTTTACGCCAACAATGTGTTGCAGGAAATAGTAGTGAAATTCGAGAATAATGATATCATATATGGCAATGTTTTCTTTAAACATGAGCAACATATTTATGCTGGTGAATACAATAAAAATAGAATTATAGACCAATCTATTTGTCATCAAGCTGCTTTTTTTAGTAAGCGTACATTTAAAATTATTGGAACGTATGACACACAATTACAACTTGCCGGCGATTGGGATTTATTCTTGCGTTGTTTTTATCACGATGATATAAATATTAGATATATCGAAAATATCATCTGTCTTTACAATGATTTAGGTGCAAGTGGATACGCCTCGGAAAATAGAAAAACCAAGTATCGTGTTTTGTATAATCGATTAGGAATTAATGGAATTCTAAAGTATGTTAGTATTCAAATCAAAAAGAAATTATCAATTCCTTTTTATTAAAGAAATAAATTCTTTTGTATTAAAAATACCAGTTGAATACAAAATCCAATCTGGTAATTTTTTGTGATAAAAAGGTTCATAAATTATAATTGCATTCGATAAAATTGCTGCTGCATAGCTATATGCACTTTTGGAAGTCACTAAGATATCAGCATTTACCAAATCAGAAAAATCTGAAAACACATCACCATTCAGATGTAATTGTGCTACTGTATCTAAGTTGTCAAAATCATTCTTATTTCCTTGAGAATAAATAGAAATAGAATACGATAATTGTTGCTTGTCGAGCATTTCGCGCAAGGCTATAATCTTATCGTATATCTCTGAATTACTTGTAAATCTCTCGTTATTTGCGGTTGCAGACACATCGCCACGTCTAACATGAAATATCACTTGTAAAATTTCATTATTGTGATTTGTTTGCTGTTTATTGTGATAATATTTATTTCTTAGTCTTGCTTTAATATCAGTAAATTGGTGTGTATGCAGATTTGCATAATTATGAAAATGAGATTTAACAAATAAAAATGAGTTTCCAATTCCTAATAAATATTTCGCTGTATCAACTATGGTTCGCCA
>JADKZZ010000030.1 GCA_020848475.1 Chitinophagales bacterium
AATAAGAGAGATGTCATACACTAATTTGCCTGCTTTTTCATTTTTTTCTTTAGCAATTTCATGTATTGCTTTTCCCATTTTTCCATAACCTATTAATGCAATTTTCATCTTATTCAATATTTATAATGTTGTTAATGTGTATTGATTTATTTTATTTTCAAATGTACTCCAATTCCAGCGTAATAGCTAAAATTGGAATAATTTAATTGCGGTTTAACTTTAAAAGTAAGTTTATCAGAAATATCAAATGAACGCAAATGTGCATCTACTACTGCATCTACAATAGACAAGCCCCAAGCGAAAAGCGTTCCAAATGATGCAATTTGAACATTGCGCCGATAAGTATTTCTGAATGATTCAATTTGTGCTAATGAAATATTTGTATAAGGTGCTGGATTGGGAATACTATCATATACATTTCTTATGTAGCCATTAAATTCTCTTAAACTTTTTCCATTTGCTGCAACAAAATAAATTACAGTGCCGAGTATGCCATAAACGATAGGCAGTTTCCAATATCGCTTATTATATATTTGACCTAAACCTGGAAATGCTGCGCCCCAAATGGCGGCTTTCTTAGGCGAATAATGTGTTGTATCTACTTTTTTAGTTTTACCTATTTTTTTATTTTTTTTGTTGGAGGTTTGTGTTTGAGCAATAGAATCTTCGTGTATAAATTTTGCATTTTGTTGTTTGTATTGCAAAGCAAAATTTTCAGAAATGGAATCAAATTTATTACCAATTTTTTCTGTATTATCTTTCGATATTATAGTATCCTTAAGCATTGATTGAGCAGGAATTCCTATGCTGTCAATAGGTGCATTTTGAGCAAAGGAAAATGAAATTAAGAAAATCAATAAAATAAAAAAGATGAATTTCATAGTAGATTCATCTTTCTTACTTATCATATTTATATTGACTTTTCTAAGCATTTAGTCTTTCTCAATGATGTCTAAAAGTCTGTTTAAATCAGCAACAGAATAAAAAGGAATAACGATTTCGCCTTTGTCTGCTGCCGTCTTTTTGATTTTTACTTTAGTTTCAAAAAGATCCATCAATTTTGTTTGCACATTTTTATAGGAAGCAGGCAATGCGACTTCTTTTTTTTCAGTTTTTTTAGCTGTGTTTCCAGAAGATAGTAAGCGCACTAATTCTTCTGTTTTTCGAACAGACAAACCTTTACTATTCACTTCTTTTAGAACATATAATTGTTTGTCCACTTCTGGCACAGATATAATTGCACGAGCATGACCCATTGACAATATCTTATCGCGCAATGCTTTTTGAATTTCAGGTGGTAATTTTAATAAACGCAAATAGTTGGTAACAGTAGAACGATCTTTGCCCAATCTGTCGCCTAAATTTTCATGTGTTAAATCGCACTCATCGATTAAGCGTTGATAGGTGAGTGCCACTTCGATAGAATTTAAGTCTTCACGTTGAATATTTTCAATCAACGCCATTTCTACTACTTCTTGGTCGTTAGCTGTTCTGACATAAGCCGGAATTTCTTCCATACCTGCCATTTTCGAAGCGCGCAATCTTCGTTCGCCCGAAATTAGTTGATATTTTTTATCACTAATTTTTCGAACTGTTATTGGTTGAATTACACCATGGATTTTAATTGAAGCAGAAAGTTCTTCTAATGCTTCTTTATTAAAATCGGCGCGTGGTTGAAAAGGATTTACTTCTATTTGTTCCAATTTGATTTTTGGAACGGTATTGATAATTGAATCTTCGTCTGTTGCACTTATTTTGAGTATATCGCTACTTTCGTCGATATCAGATAATAAAGCACGAATTCCTTTTCCTAATGCATCTTTTTTCTTACTCATTAACATCTTAATTTAAATTTTCATCTACCTCAATAAATTTTTCTTCCGAAGGAATATTTGTCATTCCATTATTTTGCATAATTTCTCTAGCTAAGTTTAGATAGTTTACTGCACCTTTGCTTTCTGCATCATACATGATGATAGGCTGGCGCAAGCTTTGTGCTTCGCCTAAACGTGTATTTCTATGTATGATAGTATTGAAAACGCTATTTTCAAATCGGCGTTTTACTTCTGCTACTACTTGATTTGATAAGTTCAATCGTTGATCATACATTGTTAGCAAAATACCTTCAATTGCCAATTCTTTATTTAGTCGAGATTGTACAATTTTGATAGTGTTTAATAATTTCCCTAAACCTTCTAATGCGAAATACTCACACTGCACAGGCACTAAAACGGAGTCAGATGCGGTCAATGCATTCACAGTTATTAAACCTAATGAAGGAGAGCAGTCAATGATGATAAAATCGTATGTTTTCTTTAAATCTTGCAACATCTCACGCATGATTTGCTCTCTATTTGGATGGTTGATAAGTTCTATTTCGGCACCTACTAAATCTAAATGTGCTGGTAACAAAAACAAATTAGGAGTTTCTGTTTCCAAGATGATATCTTTTGCTTTTACGCTATCGATTAAACATTCATACAAACTTACTTTAATGTTGCGTGGATCGAAACCACAACCACTTGTGCTATTTGCCTGTGGATCAGCATCTATGATTAATGTTTTTTGTTCTAAAATCGCTAAGCTTGCTGCTAAATTTATAGCTGTTGTTGTCTTACCTACACCGCCTTTTTGATTGGCAATACTGATTACTTTTCCCATATTCTTATAATTCTATCGTTTCACCTATTTTTACTAATATTAATTCTTTACCTGCTTGTGCAAATGCTTGTTTGGCTGCTTCGTGGTCAATGACTATAAATCCAAATGTGTCATAATGTACGCCAATTATTTTATTACATTGTACAAAATCAGCAGCAGCAATTGCATCGCTGATGTCCATAGTGAAATTGTCACCAATTGGTAATACTGCAAATTTTAGATTTGCCCAACGTGGAATAAGCTGCATGTCTAAGGTTAATGCAGTATCTCCACTATAATAGAAGTCGCCGTCTTGTGTGTTGAATACAAAACCCATCGGACTGGCACCATATGAGCCATCAGGTAAGTTTGATGAATGCACAGCAGCCACACATTTTATGGTACCAAATTCTGCCTTCCATTTGCCACCCGTATTCATCGGTCTAAAATTTTTCAAACCTTGTTTTGATAGCCATTCATAAATTTCATAAGCACAAATAATTGTAGCATTTGTTCTTGTAGCAATAGAAACAGCATCGGCAATATGGTCGAAGTGACCATGCGAAATGGCTATATAATCACATTCAATCGTATGTATGTCGATATGTTTTGCTAATTCATTGGCCGTAATAAATGGATCAAACAAGATTTTTTTTCCATTTGTTTCTACCAAAAAACAAGAATGTCCGTAATAGGTAAATTTCATGTATATAAATAAAATAATATTTTGAATGATGAAACAATATTGTTCCACAGTTCAAAAATAACCTATTAAATGCATCATTTTTAATCTACACGAGAAGAATTACAAACAATTTTTGTGGATAAAATTTAATCAATTGTGTATGAATGAATTTGCGATAAAAATTTGAAGAAATTTAACTCAAACATGCTTTAACAAATTCACTAAACAATGGATGTGGTTTCAAAATTGTGCTTTTTAGTTCTGGATGAAATTGCACACCAATAAAAAACTTATGGGAAGGAATTTCGACTATTTCAACCAAATTTGAATCAGGATTAATGCCGCTGGCTATCATGCCGTTGTCAGTATATTGTTGTAAATATTTGCTATTAAATTCGTAACGATGACGATGTCGTTCGGTGATGGTCGTTTCGCCATATATTTTATGCGCTAAAGTGTTTTCGTAAAGGTGACAATTATAAGCACCTAATCGCATTGTTCCGCCCATATTTACGATGGTTTTCTGCTCTTGCATCATGTCTATGACTGGATTTTTGCAATTCTGCTTCATTTCTGTCGAATTGGCATCTTCGAGCTGTAAAATATTTTTAGCAAACTCGATTACCGCCATTTGCATACCTAAGCACACACCAAAGAATGGAATATTGTTCTCACGTGCATACTGAATGGTTACTATTTTTCCATCGATGCCACGTTGGCCAAAGCCAGGTGCAACAAAAATGCCATCTAAATGACTGAGTTTAGATTTGACATTATTCTTATTGATTTCTTCTGAATGGATACGTTCTACATTTACTTTACATTCATTTTGTGCACCTGCATGAATAAATGATTCATATATTGAAATATAAGCATCTTTTAATTCGATATATTTTCCGATTAAACCAATTGTAATTTCTTTTTTAGGGAATTTAAGACGTTGTAAGAAATTATTCCATTGAACTAAATCTGTATCTGGCGTATCATTATAGCCAAATTTATTGAGAACAATTTGATCTAATTTTTCCTTTTTCAAGTATAATGGAACATCATAAATGGTTTCTGCATCTAATGCTTCAATTACAGAATCATAATCGACGTTACAAAATTCAGCAATTTTAATTTTTCGATCATTACCTAATGGATGTTCTGTTCTGCACACGATAATATGCGGATTTACACCATAAGATTGTAGTTCTTTTACACTGTGTTGTGTTGGTTTTGTTTTTAATTCTTTTGCAGATGCTAAGTAAGGTACCAATGTCAAATGAATGACCAAATAATCTTCTTTTGGTAGTTTCCATTTTAATTGTCGAATGGCTTCGATAAATGGCAATGATTCGATATCGCCAACGGTGCCGCCAATTTCTGTCAAGATGATGTCGTATTGACCTGAAGTTCCTAATAGCAACATGCGTCTTTTTATTTCGTCGGTGATGTGCGGAATCACTTGAACTGTTTTGCCAAGGTAATCGCCTCGACGTTCGCGGTTGATTACTTCTTGATAAATTTTGCCAGTTGTAACGTTGTTAGCTTGTGAGGTATAAACACCTAAGAATCGCTCGTAATGACCGAGGTCTAAGTCGGTCTCTGCGCCGTCTTCTGTTACATAGCATTCACCATGTTCATACGGGTTCATGGTGCCTGGATCAATATTGATATAAGGGTCAAATTTTTGAATAGTTACTCGCAACCCACGTGCTTGCAATAATTTGGCTAATGAAGCCGCTAAAATACCTTTTCCTAAAGAAGATGTTACACCGCCGGTAACGAAAATAAACTTTGCCATAACAGTTGAGTGGTTATGGACTGTAAAGTTAAATCATAAATTCATTATTGCAAATTAAATTATTTGATGTGCCTATAAAACGATGTATTTATAGCGTGTTTATCGATTTATTTGTCATTAATTTAATATTCCTTTCTTACTTGATACTGGAATTTTTGAGCACCAATTTGATAATGCAGGAATAGTGGATGTTTGTCTTCAGTGCTTACTTCAAAAGCGAAAAGCTTGGTTCTGTAGAATTCTTTTTCTGGCATTGTTTGCGTATAAAAACGCTTTGTGTATTCCATATCTATCTGTGCGGAATCTGATTGTAAATAATACATTTTTAATGCCATGCCAACATTACTATAATGATAGTTTTCATCTTCATTAGAAAGAAAACAACTATTTGTAAAATCAGCAATTTTAAAGGGTTTGTCTGTTGGATTATCGACAGAAATATCAAATATATAAAACACAGCATCATTGCCAATAGAAGACTCTTTATCTTTTATTTGATAGTGAATAATATCGTAAATGGTAATCACTGCACTGTCTGTTTTGGTTTGATGCAAAAACTTATTGTTGTAAGATTTATTTCTTTTAAATAAGTAGCGTTCGTTTTGTAATTGTTGCTGCGTTACACCTTCTGGAATTTCTATTTTCTCTTCTTCATTTTGTTTAAATAATTCACAAGCAGTAAAAATTAGAACTACTATTAAAAGTAACGGCACTTGTAATTTTATGGATTTTATAATCATAGTAATGTTATTCCGCTGCAATTTCTTTTGGTTTTCTTCTGCTTCCTTCATACATTTCATATAAACAGTATAGGCAATCTAATTTACCATTTATTAGCGAATATTTTTTATATGGTTTCAAACCAATATTTTTGAGCGCAACAGTATCGCTGGTGATGATGGCGCAAGTATAACCTGTAAAATGTTCTTTAAATGCTGTTCCAATTTGTTTGTATAGCCTATCAGTTTCAAAGGTTTGCATACGCTCTCCATACGGTGGATTGATGATAAGCGTGCCTCTGTCTAATGGTGGAATCATCTTTTGAATGCTCACTTCCCGAAT
The DNA here is from genome assembly GCA_020848475.1 of Chitinophagales bacterium. GTDB lineage: Bacteria > Bacteroidota > Bacteroidia > Chitinophagales > JADIYW01 > JADJSS01. The sequence goes on from JADKZZ010000030.1 coordinate 6,177, forward strand.
TTCAATAATATGGTTAAATCCAGCTTTTTTTACATTCTGTTGTGCAACGAAAACAGCCTTTTTATTATTGTCAGAACCTATAATTTTAAAAGGAAATGATTTTGTTTGCAAAGATAATTCAGTGCAAATGTCATTATATAAACCTTTGTCGTAGTTTTTCCAATTTTTAAAACAGAAATAATTCCTATCTATATTGGGTGCTTTATTGATAGCCATGCTTGCAGCTTCAATTACTATAGTGCCAGAGCCACACATCGCATCTACAAAATGTGATGCTTTGTCCCATTTGCTCAGCAAAATAAGGCCAGCTGCTAACACTTCATTAATAGGAGCAATGGTTTGCTCCACTCTATTGCCACGTTGATGCAAAGAAGTTCCTGAGCTATCTAAAGAAATAGTCACTTGATTTCTGTGAATATGCAAGTTAAACAAGACATCAGGTCTATCTGTATTAATATCAGGGCGTTTGTCGTCGTTTAACTTCCGAAAACGGTCGCATATAGCATCTTTTAATTTAAGTGCAGCAAACTGAGAATGTTTGAAATATTCTGATTGTATAGTAAAATCGATGGCAAAGCTCTGATGGATGTCCAAATAATTTTCCCATGGAATTCTTATCGCAAAGCCATACAAATCTTCAGGTGAATTGGATTCAAATTCAAAAACAGGTACTAATACTTTTAAACAAGTTCGTAAAGCAATATTGCATTTATATAATATTTCTAAGTCGTAATCGCAAACGACAGCGCGTTTGATGACTTCTACATTTTTTGCTTGTAATGCAATTAGTTCCTCTGCCAAAACTTGTTCTAAGCCTTGAAAAGTTTTACATATAATTTTTGATTCAAATACATTCACAGCACAAAAATACAATTTTATAAAATCATTTTTTATATTTATAGTATGAGTGCTTCAATTAATAAAGAAACAGAAATTCAAAAGCTATTGCATGTTTTACAAGTAGATAGTGATACTTCATTTTCATTTTTAAAAAATTTATCAAAAGAAGAGCTACAAAAGCTACGTTTGCAGGTTATTGAAGTTTCACAGTTCACTCAAACGGATATTTGGAAAAGACTAACTGGTGTGTCGAAATATTTTCCAAACTATATGAATGCCAAGATTTCTGAAACAGTAATGGGCCCATTAATTGTTGCGAACATGAGCTACTATATGCCAATAAAAGATGCGATTGCCATCATGAAACATTTAAGTATGCCATTCTTAGTGAGTGTTTCTGAATATATGACACCAGAGAAATCAAAAAACTTGATTAATCAAATTCCAATTGATATATTAAAAAAGATTACCACAGAATTAGTCAATAGAAAGAAATTCATTACAGCAGCTGGATTTGTTGATGTTTTGGAGCTTTCTAGATTAATAGAGTTGTCTAAAGTAATTACACGTGAAGATGATTTAATTTCGATTTCTTCGTTTGTAGAAAATAAAAAATACATTGCCCAAATTATAGAAGGATTCACTGATGAGCGCTTGTCAAAAATTATTACTGTCGCCTATAACTTTGGAAAACAAGATGAAATATTGACCGTTTTTTCCCATCAAAGCAATAAAGAAGTACAACGTATAATGCGTATTGTTTCTGTTTTGCCAGTACAACTAAAAACCCAAATCTTACAAGATTTTGAAACAAGAGTACAGAAACTATGAGTAATAAACTTTTTCAATCGTACAAACAAAAACCAATCATTGACGAACACTACGATGTTATTTGCATCGGGTCTGGCTTAGGTAGCTTGTGCACAGCATCAATATTGGCAAGAAGAGGGAAACGAGTTTTAATATGTGAAAAACACACAACACCTGGTGGCTTCACACATGTGTTTACACGCAATGATTATGAATGGGACGTTGGTTTGCATTATGTTGGCGATATGGATAGAAAAGGCTCTTTAGTGCGATTGGCTTTTGAACACGTCACAGATGGAAATTTGAAATGGGCAGACATGGGCGAAGTGTATGATAAAGTGATTATCGAGGATAGAGTATATGATTATCATAAAGGATTAAAAGCTTGGAAAGAAAATATGAAAGCTTATTTTCCTACGGAAAATGATGCACGTGCAATTGATAAATATGTTGAACTTATTTTTGCAGTAAACAAAGGAGCGAAAGACTTTTATGCTAAGAAAGTAATGCCAGATTTTCTGCGTATGTTGGCTTCGCCTTTTATGAATAATGATTATTCAAAATATGCTCATCAAACAACAAAACAGGTACTTGACGAAATAAGCGATAATGATGAATTGAAAGCTGTTTTATCGGCACAGTTTGGCGATTATGGCACGCCACCATCAAAAAGCAGTTTTGTTATACATGCAGCTGTTGCCTTGCATTATATGAATGGCGGTTTTTATCCTGTAGGTGGCTCTGAAGAAATTTTTAATACCATTGCACCGAGCATCATAAATGCTGGAGGCACTATATTAATTGGTGCAGCAGTAAAAGAAATAATCGTAGAAAATGGCGTCGCAAAAGGCGTACTGATGCAAGATGGTAAAACAATTAAAAGCGATATTGTCGTGAGTGGTGCAGGTGTACATATTACATATAAGCATTTATTATCATCAGAAAGTAAAAAGAAAATAAAATACTTAGATGATGCTTTGAATTTACCATCATCGTATGGCCATTTAAGCTTATATATAGGTTTGAAAAATACGGCTGATGAATTAAATCTTCCAAAAGCAAATTATTGGATTTATCCAAATGGTACTGACCACGATAAAGCATTGGAAAATTATTTACAAGATTATAATAATGAATTTCCAGTAGTTTATATTTCATTTCCAGCCTCTAAAAATCCAAATTTTACAGACAAATACCCTGGTCGCTCAACTATAGAAATTATAACGGTGGCAAAATATGATTGGTTTAAAGAATGGGAAAATACTCGTTGGAAAAAACGTGGTGAAGCGTATGATGTGCTAAAAGAAAAATTGGCAAAAAGGTTGCTCGAACACTTATATAAATATGAACCACAAATACGCGGAAAAATTGATACTTATGAGCTTTCAACACCAATTACTACTAAACATTTTTGCAATTATCTACAAGGTGAAATATATGGCTTAGATCATCAACCATCTCGTTTTGCAAAAGAATATTTGAAACCTCAAACGCCAATTAAAAATTTGTATTTGACAGGTCAAGATATTGTTACAGTTGGTATTGCTGGCGCATTATTGAGTGGAATTCTAACAGCTTCTTCAATCACAAAAACGAATATTATCAATGAAATGATAAAGCAAAAAATACAAAATAACAATTCTTAACGTCATTTTTTTTTCATTATTAAATACCATACTTGTTTATCTTAATTTATTGATAACCATTCTGTTGTATTGTGTTTAATTATATTAGCATTGTCATAAAAGCAATAGCTTTCTCTCTAAATTTTATTTTTAGCTTCAAATTTGCTTCAAGAAAATAAATATCAATATGAAGCATCTATTTTTTATTCCGTCAATGTTAATGGTATTGTTTGCTAATGCGATTAATATCAATGATTCTAAAATAACAGACGTTACTGTTTTTAGAAATTATGCAAAAGAAACGCGCATGGCAAGTGCCCAAATTCCTGAAGGCAATAGCGAAGTCATCATCTCTAATGTGTCCACTTATTTAGATGAAAATTCATTGCAAATTGCTACTAAAGGAAACGTGAAAATTTTGTCTGTGTCATCAAAACTTAATTATTTAATTGATAAAACAAAATCGTCACAAGTAATAAAACTTACTGATTCTATTGAAATGATGAATGATGATGTAAGTTGGTGGAATCAACAATCTATTGCCTTTCAAGATGAATTAAAGCTATTAGATGAAAATAGAAAATTAGCGAATGACAAAAGCACGTTCACTGCGGCCCAAGTAAAAGAATTAGCTGAATTATATCGCAATCGTGC
>JADKZZ010000031.1 GCA_020848475.1 Chitinophagales bacterium
ACGACAATCGAGCATTGCGGACAAGTTATCTGTTTGCCTCAAAAGGAAAGATTTCGTATGAGGAGTTTAAACAAATAAAATACGACCAATCATTTATGAATCCAGCATTTAATTATGCTATGATAAATATTGAAGATGTGTTGCATTTAGACACACAAAAATATCCGCACATTAAAGAAGGTATTGGTGTGCTCAAAAAATGGAATAGAAGCGCTGATGTCACTAATAAACAAGCGGCAATGGTAGCATTAATTACTAAATATGTAATCGATAGATTGGTTGCGGAAGGGAACTTTCCTGCTGTGCGCACTCGAATAAAAGAATGGTTTTTAGTACAGTGTGTCGCTGATGCGCAACAGCATCTATTGAAACATTTTGGCCAACTCGAAATACCGTTAGGCGACATGCAAAAGCTGGTTCGTGGCAACAAAGAATTGCCCATTGGCGGTGTGCCAGATGTAAATGCAACCATGTGGATTAGCAAGCATAAAAACGGAAAATATAAAGCAGAAGCTGGCGAAACATATATCGAATTAATCCAATTTACAAAGAATGGTCCAATCATCGAAAGCATATCGCCGTATGGAACAAGCAATGTTGAAGGCAACAAACATTACGACGATCAAATGGAATTATTTGTACAACAGAAATGCAAAAAAATGAGCATGAACTTAGCTGAAATTATTAAAGAAAAAGAAAGTGAATACCATCCACAATAATTATATCTTTACTTCACAAACAAGATTTTGACATCAAATTATGAGCACAAAAATAAAAGTAAAATTAGGAAGAGTACAAGAAACATTACTGTTGCCATTGGTTTCACGCGCAAAGGAAACTGAATATAAAAATCCATTATTGAATGACACGAAAGCTGTTGGCTTATTTAAACAAATAGATGTTGACAAGAAAAAATTATTGCGAAACATAACAGAAATAGGTGTTCATGGTTTATGTTATCGTGCCTATAAAATGGATGAAGCAATAAGAACGTTTTTACAAAAGCATCCTAATGGAAAAATATTAGACATCGGTGCTGGCTTAGACACAACCTATTATCGATGTGATAATGGCAAAGCCCTTTGGTATGATTTAGATTTACCTGATTCGATTGCATTGCGCACACAACTTTTGCCACCACCAAATAAGCGCGTAACCTACATCGCAAAATCTATGTTAGATTACACTTGGATAGATGATATTGGCGATATCAGTAATGGTTTGTTTATTACAATTCCTGGTGTATTGCCTTATTTTAAAGAAGAAGATGTAAGAGTATTTTTATCCACCATTGCACCGCGATTAAAAGGTGCTGAAATTATGTTTGATGTAATTTCTCAGTTCGGAAAATTCTTTGTAGATATGCGTATCAAGGCAGCTGGCATGAAAGAGGCACATTTAGAATGGGGAATTTTAGATGCTAAAACGGTAACCGATTGGAGCAAACATATTGAACTAGTACGCACCATCAAATTTTTTGAAGCAATGCCAAAATCTAATCAGCGACTAAGCACAAAAGTTGCTATGCAGTTTAATAGAATCTTTGATATGACACAATTATTCCACTTGCGTTTTGTTTAATAACTGTATTCTATTCAATAATAATTTTTTCCGTCATTGCATGTTTTTCATTATCGACAAAGCGCAATAAATACAAGCCTTTTGGCAAGTTACTTACTATCGTTATGGGTGATTGTGTTGTCACTGCTTGTGTATATACTTCTTTACCAGCTATATCAAAAATAGAAATTTGTTGAATGTTATAATTCAGATTTTGTAATGATACTGTAAAGTTACCATTTGATGGATTTGGAAAAATTTTTATTTGTTCGACATGGTTAATATTTCTAATTGCCGTGACAAAATTTTCTCTCTTATATTGTCTAAAGAAATCCCAAATTATTTGACAATAAGAAATATCATTTGCTGGCAATCCATACCATTTATGTAAGCCATTTAGCACCTTATAAAAAATTACTTTACTGTTATTATAGTCGTTATTATAAGTAAAACGAATAAATCGCAATCCATCATTTGCTGTATTCGGCATAGAATCGACAACTGGAATAGTATCACAATGATTTTGTGTCATCCAAAATTTCACTGTATTTTCTGCACTTAAGCCAAAGCCTGGAAATAAACCGACTGTCTGCATGCCGTTATAGGAAATAGTTGGATCGTTTGTACCATGAAATTTTAAATAAGGCACGTATGTGCTTGGAGTTTTTCCTGCTAAAAAATTGCCATGCAAACCAGATACATTACATGCAGCTGCAAAACGCTGACTGCATTCTGTAGCTAACCTATCGACCATAAAACCGCCAAAAGAAAATCCGAACGCATACATACGTGTTGTATCTATTCTATATTTTGAGATAACAGTATCGATTAAGCTATTTAAAAAGCCTACATCATCTACTTCTGAATTAACATTAATGATACCAACACCAGCACCTGAATTCCATGCATTTGCGCCTAACCACGGCAATGCTTCTGCATACACACAAATATAATTTGCGGTATCAGCAATATTGGTCATACAAATATTTCTGAAATTGTCAATATCATCGCCATAGCCATGTAAACCTAATAACAGTGGCACTTTTTCTGAACTCGATGCATAAATTGCTGGCACATAAATGGCATACTTTCGCCATGCACCTTTGTATTTAAAAGTTCCTGTTGTAAAGCCTGCGAATACAATACTAGATTGAATTAGGAGTAAGCATCCAAGTATAGTCCACTTTATTTTCATACTAATCTATTTATAAAAAAAGACTCATGCACGCCTTGTGTATGAGTCTTCCTGTTAAGCTATAATTCTCATTATTTATTTTTTTTAGCAGCTTTTGCTTCGCGTTTAGGAATTACTTTAGCAGCTCTGCGTTTTTCCCAATTTTGTGTAAAATTCATACGGACGCCTGCATTAAAATACAAAGTCGAGGCATTGTATTTTACGGCAGGTTCTTCCATTGGTTTATTCATATCAATTTCTTTCAACGAGAGGCCGCTGCTGTAACGCATCGTATTTGATTCTTCTGTAATTTCTTTTACATACACAAAGTGTTTGAGATAAACAGGCGTTTCATTGATGTTGGCAACATTCAATGGCAACGGTGTTAGTGCGGAAATAATTGGCAGTAATGGCGATTCTGTCTTTAAAGAAAACTCTGTAAATTCTGTTTCTTTTGGTGAAATTGTAAATGCTTGTACGCGAATCTCTGCAAATGCCCATACATTTTTAAACAAGCGAACATCAAAGGCAATTGAAGCACTCAAGCCAATGGTTGGTTTTAATTTTGATTTTGCTGTCGCTGTATATTCTGAGCTAAAGTCGGCTAAAGCTGTCAAAGGAATCACAGGCAATCCTGCAAGTGTTTGCACTAATCTGCCTGATTTATCTATGATCTTAGCGCGTGTAACTGGTGTGCCACCCATAGGCATACACAAGCCTGCTTTGCCGGTAACACCAAATCTTTTCCCATTATCCCAATGCATTACTAAATGAGGATTTAAGTAAATAGCCGGCATAATTTTAGTGTATTCTTCTGCAAAATACGATGCTCTTTTTCCACCACCTAAATCAATATCAGTGTTAATACGTGCATCTAATTGTTCTGCATGAAAAGATAGCGTATGCAATATATCAATACCAATATATTTGTTGAACATGTGTCCCCAGCCAATGCTCGCCTGCCAGCCTCCACCTAGAGTACCAAAAATAGATTTAACGTTTAATGAGTTGGGTGTTTGATACCAATCTTTATTTCCAATTTCTTTGAATGGCGAAAATTTATTGGTGCTTAAAAATGGAATGCCATAACCAGCAGAACCATACATAAACCAACCTTTTCCTTCTGGTCTTGTTACATTCTTTCTTATTTTCAACTTGCTTTCGCTAACATCTACCTTGTTGTCGCCAACTGTAGAAGATAAAGACATCGTCTTTGCCTTTTTCTTTTGTGCAAAAACTGGCGCTGCAAATAGCAGTATCGCTGAAATAATCAGAATGTTTCTTTTCATAATTTTAGTTGATTATTGAACATTAATTGTACTATCTGGATCGTCCACCATTGACTTTGAACTTTTTGACTTTTTTGATTTTGAAGGTTTGGAAGATGATTTTGATGCTTGAGCAACACGTTTTGAACTACGTTTTTTATTCCAATGGTCAAAGTTTACACGAAGACCTGCGTTAAAATACAAACTTGATGCATTGAATTTTTGACCAGGCTCTTCCATTGGCTTGTTGATATCAACACTAGGAAGACCTGTTTGGCCTGTAAGCGTACGTACTAAGCCGCCTAATCCGTCTTCTGCAAATAAACTTCTCGTACCATAACGAGCCGTGTTAGAATTTTCGTTCAGTTCTTTTCTATACACGTAGTGTTTTAAGAATTCTGGTGCTTCGCTTACATTTGCTACATTTGATGGAATTGCCAGCATACCTTCTGGTGCATCTAATTTAATGCCTAATACATTAATTTTTGAAGTTTGCTTAAACTCATCAAAGATGGTTTCTCTTAATGAGATTGTATAAGCTTGCACACGCATTTCTGCAAACAATGACAATTGTTTATTTAATTTCACATCGAAGCCAATAGACGCACTCACGCCAACAGTTGGATGATACTCTGTGTGCGCTTTACCAACGATTTCAATTTCTAAGCCTAATAATCCTGGACTACTTAGAGGTAAGATTGGCAAACCTGCCAAGGTTTCGATTACACGTCCTTGTTTATCTAAGATGTAGGCTCTTGAAGTAGTTTTACCAAATATTGGCAATACTAAGCCAGCTTTTCCAGTGATGCCGAAACGTTTGCCATTGTCCCAACGCATTACTAAGTGTGGAGAAACATAAATACTGAAAGTACCTGTTTTTTGTGTGGCATAGTAAGTATCTAAATCTATTTTAGCATCTAAAGATTCTGGGTGCCAAGCGAAAGTGTGCAACACGTCGATGCCTATGTATTTATTAAACATGTGTCCCCAGCCAACGTTAAAAGCAAAGCCACCACCATTGGTACCAAAAGCAGTTTTTACACTTAAGTTAGTGCCATGTTGATACCATTGTTTATCGCCAACTTGTTTTAAAGGTGAGCGTTTGTTAGTGGCTAAAAATGGAATACCATAACCACCGCTAACTGTCATGTACCAATATTTATCTGTAGGTCTTTCTACTTTTTTTCTAATTTTTAATTTTACACTTTCGTTAGAAGTTGTTGTGGATTGAGCAAAAATGCTGAACGTTAATACCGCTAATAATCCTGTAATGAACAGTCTTTTCATGAGTTTGTTTTTTTATTCGATGTTATGATAATAGAGAACGAATCCTCTAATTGCTTAAAAATAATGTTAAAAAGGTATAATATTACAAAAAAGTAAGAAAAATATGAACAAAATGGACTTTTTATCTTACTATTTAAGATTATGCACCAATCATATTACC
>JADKZZ010000032.1 GCA_020848475.1 Chitinophagales bacterium
CTGCCTGCAAATGCACTTCCAAAACCCATTCCTGGTCCGGAACTATAGCCAGTAGCATAAGCAGCCATAGCAGCTAATGTACCATAAACATTTGCTACTTGTCCAAACATTGAATGTCCACCCATTGTTGGGTCCCAACCTGATGGTGAATGCTGGTCACCGCCACCACCGCCGCCACCGCCACCTGGTGTAGTTCCAGTACCTTCAGGTAATCCTGGCACAATACCTTCACCTGCATATTCCAATATTTGTCCACTCGGGTCGGTATATTTCAATGGGTTATTCATCACATAACTATACCTGTTAAAGTTATGCAAATTTGTTGGGTCTTGTACATAATTATCAGCACTAAGCATGCGTCCTGCTATTGGGTCATACATTCTGCCATTCATATTTATCAAATCCTGTGTGTACAGGTGTTCATGTCCGGTATAGCCGCGTGTAAACCAACCTGCATTGTTACCGCCTGCTTTGCTTATGCTATTGGCTGGCTGGCTATAATTGCCATACGTCCAGTCACTTGGTTTGCGCCACCTGCCCCAAGCGTCAAAACTTTGCTCGCTGTTTATTACACCTGCTTCATCCGTCAGCGTTAGTATAGAACCTAAGTGGTCTTTCACCGCATAGTAATATTTAAGTGTGCCTCCCGTATTCACTGCTATGGCGCCCAGTCCGTCTGGTGTGTTTATATAATATACATCGCGCGTGCCTGCATTATCTATATGCTTTTCGTAATTACCAAAATAGTAAGTAGTACATTTAGGTATGCTGTTTTCGGTATATATACTTTTTATACGTTGCGCACCTATGCCATACTGGTAAGTGGTTTTTGTAGTTTCTGTACCTGTGCCATTCGCAAGTTGTTTCACTATTACAGGCTGGTGAAAGCCGTTGTATTTTATGTCCTGTGTTTCTGTACTAATGGCAGATGGCGCAGGATTAGTACTCGTTGTGTTTATCTGTTTTATTTCGGTTACGGCATTGGGTTTAGAGCTGCCGTAACTATATGCAGGCTTTGCAGGGTCAGTGCTAAAACCTGCATCATATTTATTTGTTATATTGCCGTTGGCAGCATAGTTAATGCTGTTGGTAGTGGTGCCTTGTGTTATAGCGGTGAGCACTTGTTTAAAATTGGCATTGTCATATCCAAAACTTTCTGTAAGTGTTCTCAATACATCAGTACGCGATGTTAAATTTCCGCTAAGTAAATCCCAGTTATAATCATAGTTAAAATAAACAGCATTGTTTGAGCTTGTTTTAGCAGTAGTGCCATCCAATAAACCGTTTATTGTATAAGCGTTTTGGATAGTTTTTTTACCACTGCCGTATCCTAAATCATATTGCGTACACTGGTAGGCATTATTATATGTCGGATTCAAAAATACATCTGTAGTAGCAGTACCTATACCTGATTTTATTTTTTGTACTACACCACTTGTGCTACCTGTATAATCATACTCCACTACAAAATTATTAGGGTAAGTTATTTTGTTTATCTTATCATAATTTCCGTACGAGGTGGTTTGTGTCGCAGTGATGCCGTCAAATACTGTACTAATAGAATTATTTCTTCTATAGTTATCATAATCATACGTTTCAGTAGTAGTACCATTGTTAATAGATTTTAACAGATATTTTTTAAATCCATCACTGTTACCATAATAAGAATAATTGGTACTTATGGCGGTAAAATCCTGTGAAGGCTGTGGACTGCTATTTGCCAGTACACTTTGAGCTATTCTACCAAATGCATCATAAGTAAGCGTAGTTTCATTATTATTAGCATCTTTTTGGTAATACACTTCACCAAATACATTATACTTATATTCTGTAGCTCCTGCATTATTATCTATTAATTTTTTTTGAAATCCGTTTGCGTCAATCTCTATTGTTTGTATATCAGTACCGCCACTCTTTACCTTCATTAATGAACCATTACCAAAGTAGGTATAGCTTAATTCTTTAGAATTAGGTGCTGCTGTAATGGCATCTGTAACTTTCACTAAGTTACCACTTGCATCGGTAGTGCTTTCTTTATAAAAACTTGTATTATTGTCTGTTGCTTTCACTTTGTTGGTTCCATCTGTATATAAATATGAAACAGAAGATATATTAGGATTTGTAGTTATGGTTCCAACACGGCTGTAAGCATCATAGCTGCTATAATTAGTTTCAATATTGCTTCCGTTTGCGCCTGTGCTGGTATTTTTAAGCAGTTCTCCTTTCGCATTATATTCGTTGGTAGATATGTTTGTTTTATCACCGGTAGTTTCTGTTTTTATTACCCTGTTATATAGATCATAATAAGTGCTCACTGTCGCACCTTCGGGCTGTGTTACGGTGGTTTTATAGATAGCATTCGTTGGTGTACCTACACTATAATTAGTTGCATAACTGATGGCATTTGCAAAATGGCTTGGTTGAGAAGAAAGCAAATACCCAAAATTTGAATGGTAATTAAGAATAGTATAAATATTATTAGGGTCAGCACCATTTTTTACAACTGTCGGTTTTTCCCATCTTGCATCATAATTATCATAGGTAGTTACTATCTCATTGTTCACATCTTTAATATCCTTCAAAAATCTTGGCATTGTAGAATGGTATTCAAACGATTGCTTCCTTGCAGGTGTGACAGGAGTTGTTGTGCCTGTGTTGCTCAAAATTTCTTTCAGATTGCCATTAACAGCGTCGTATGTATATGTTTGGTATAAGTTATTGGCTTCATTACCATCATCATTCAAGGTTTTTATTTTGTCTTTCTCATAAGTAAGGTGTTTAATCTTAGTAAAGGTATTACTTACACCATTGCAATTAACCGTAGAAACAGTAGTTATCTTTTTAGGTAATGTTGGTATTGGGTTACTTGTATTAATATAAGCAAACTCTGTCTGTGGTGTAGATACAGTTACCTCTGTATAATTTCCCGAACCATCTTGCTCTTTAGTTTTCTGAGACAGTATATTGTAATAACCATCTGTACTGTAAGTAGGTGGGTCATTTGTCGTCGTGTTATTGTGTAATAAATCAGTACTTACTGAGCCCTTAGATATTCTGATAAACTTCTTGTTTCCTAACTCCTGCACTGTTTGGATAGGTGTTGTTATAACCGTTTTAAATTTAGCATTTGCAAGGGTAGAACATGCTACACAAGCCCAGTTTTGTTTTGCAACCAGCATACAATTACCTGCACTGCTTGTCTGATCATATATTTCATACTCTTGTTGTGCAAATGCATTTGTCAATAAATTTTTCTGTGATGTAATCAAAAAACCTAATATACCTGCTTTTGCTTTTTGTCGCGTAAGTTGTTTATAAAAATATTGTGTCTCTACACCTGCACCTCCTACACCATCTGGTACTTTCACCTTATCTACCACATAAAAGGCTGGTCGAATTTCATTCATAGGATATTGATTAGGCACGTTGGTATATGTATAATTTGCATCTTCGGTAAGCAGTTTATAGCTAAATTCCATTACATTACTCATGCCATCTCTTACTTTGGTAAGTAAGCGTTCTTTTCCTTTTGGTTTAAAATATAAAATATAAAATGCACCAGTTGTTTTATTTCTGTGTAGCACATCTGTTCTACCGTCACCATTAAAATCACCCGTCATTATTGGATAAAAATATGTAGTACTGCCAATACCAGCTAAAGTATATACTACTCTTGTATAAGAAAGTCCGTTGAAATAATAGATATAAAAATAATCGGTACTGGTATTGTTTGCATTTTTTTTGAAGTGCAATACATCATCTTTACCATCACCGTTAAAATCATCAATCAATAGAGCTTCTTTTTTATTACTCGTATTATTGTCTTTATTTATTTCAGTATAGCTTACCGGTTCCTGAAAAGTAAAAGTAATATTGTCTGTTAATTTACCTTGTTTGGTGTTTATTTTAGTACCTGTATTATTATTGTTGTTAAAGTAATCACTCAATCCGTCACCATTAAAATCACCGTTCAAAAAACACTGGTAGTTTTGCGAAGAAATATAAAGGTCTTTGATGCATTTTTTGCCAATGTATTGATTACTGCCATTTTTTGAAAAAGCATAAAAATGCCCTGCATCGGCATCATAAATCGGATCATCAAAGAACTGCATAATCATCAAATCACTTTTAGCGTCATTATCTGCATTTACGACATTAGAATAGTTATTGGGTGCTATTTTATATTGTGTTATGAAATTTACTAATGGGTTTGTTCCATCATCATAAAATAATTCTTTATTCAATTCATTCACCAAAAACGGAAAACTGATATAAGACTTTAACGTATCATTTACTATTATATCACCTCTACCATCACCATCAAAATCACCTACATAAAAATCGCTCTTTCCATATTGAGGGTTAAATCTGCTGTTTAAATTGTTTGCAAATAATGGAACTGTTGTATTTATAGTATAATTAGTTAGTGTTATAGAATTCGAATTCGGAACACCTACTGTTAATATTTTTACCTCTTTTAGATAATTTTTATTCAAATATCTGGCATTTCTTTGAAAAACAACATCTTCTCTTCCATCGCCATTCATATCGTAAAACTCAAATTTTGTGTACATACTGCAACTCGTTCCATTAAATGTTTCAGTTGTGTTTAAGGTGCCTGTTGCTCCAAATTGTGTTAAAGCACCTGTTGTGGCATTCACTTTATAAATTTTGTAATTGCTGTAAATTTTACCAATTGAATTGCTTGTAGTATAAGTAGGTGCAAAAATTTCATCTAAACCATCACCATCAACATCTACAGGGAAAAAATCTGTACTTGTATAAGATGTTGTATTGCTTAAACTTTGAAAATTTGTTGGCGAAGTTTCACCATAGTTAAACCATGTTGGGTTGAGTGCAGTTATACCATCTGCACCTTTTAATATTATTTCTTGCAAAAAAGAATAAAACCCATCAAAGCTGTACTTCAATTCATACTCACGCACCAATTGATTTTCTGATTTTACTTCTATACTTGTAAGTAATTTATTACTTTCTGTTTGATGAATCTGGTTTACATCAGATCCATATTCAATTATTGTATTTTTATCTGATCTGTTATCAGTATATCCAAACTCTACTTGTGCGTACATAGTATTAGTACTCGTGTAATAATCAATTTGCATAAGTAACACCTCACCTGTAGTACTATTATTTGTATAACTGTATTTTAAATAGTTTCCGTAATTATCTGTCACTTTATTTAATAACCACATGAAAGGAAAGGTACTGGCATTACCTGTAACTCTAGAATCGGTAGTGTTTCCATATTCCATTGTCATACCATTACGTGTTATAACCGAAAAACTTTGCGGACAAGAACTACACGTTCCTGTTGAGCCTGAGGAAGTAATTTTAGAGAAAGTTTCTGATGCAGTACTATATACTGCCCCACTCTGTCCATAAGTACCAGTTGTTAATATTAAGCGGTTTCCATCCAATGCAAAGGCAGAACCATTCGTTATATCAGCAGCGGCAACCACAGCATCATAGTACAACCCTTTTGAGTCATATGCAATAGAAGAAGTTGCGGACAAACAAAAGCCATATCCGGAAATTCCATTTCCATTATTTGAACTATAATTAATACTAACAGATGGTACTAATCCGTTCAAACCACTTGGTACTTGTATTGGTACACTATAATTAGTACTACCGCCACTGCTGACACCACCTTTACCACCAACGCTACCAACTACTAGGTTGTTGTTCATATTATAGGTACCAGAATAATTGGATGAAGACACATAAGCACCTGGAAACTGAGCATTTGCAATAATAAAAAATTGAAAGAAAATACAAAAGAGTAAACTTCTAAAAAAAGACAATGAGGAACCAAAATGCATAAAAAAAATAAAACTAATGTTACAAATTTTTTTTTACAATTTCTCAATAATATGATTCTAATTTATATTCATTTAAATTTCTTTAAAAGAATTAGTTCACTACAAATATACAATTAGTTTTTTTGAATGCACAAGAAGTCAAAAAAAAATATTAGAAAACTTATTAACAATCATTATCACTACCAAAAAGCAAGTAATGTTTCTATTAAAATTTAATACTTACAATGAAAAAATGAATTGCAACTAATAAAAAATAAAGAGTGCATTAGAAATTATTATCATATATACATCAAAAAGTAAACACCGACATTCAAAAAGTAATGACGGAATCTCTAAAAATTATTACCGTAGCAGAAAAAATAAATACTCACCTTCAAAAAATGAACACCAACATACAAAAAATAATAACCAACATACAAAAAACAATCACTCACCATTAAAGAATAATGACTTCAATGCAAAAAGTAATTATCACACTACAAAAAGTAGCCGTCGCACCTCTAAAAGTAATAAACAAAATAACATTGCTTTGCTAAATAGCAATAGAAAACAGATACATTAATCGTTAATAAGTACAACTTCAAACTACATCAACGACACAACAGTTATTTTAACAACTATCAATAAAAATTAACATTTAAATTAAAATACGTTAATTGTTTATATATAACAAACTATTTCCTATACTTTGCTCGTTGTATAGGCAAAGTACAATTCCGTGCTTTTATAAAATTATAACAATGGAAAAGAAAAATGAAAACAGCATTTCCATGTTCAAAACGGTAAAAGCTGTCTGCGAAACAAACATTGCAGTTATCAATGCAAACGTAGGCTTAAATAACACCTACAACCAATACCTCTTACTGCTCAGTAATCTCGAATTGCTGGCGCAAGAACAAACATTAAACCGTACCGGTATCACCATCGACAAAAAGAATGCACGAGAAGCATTAGCATTATTAGTAGAAGGTGCATCTGGTATCATTAAGGCACACTTTGACAGCGTAAGCAATTACGATGTATTTGTATCTGTCAATCTTAGTTTCACAAAATTACGAATCATGCGCGACCAGTTATTTATTGCGCATACACAAACAGTTATTAATCTGCTCACAACACATCAGGCAGTCCTCGCTCCTTTCGGTGTAGATGCTGCATACATTACCAACATTAGCAATGCACTTACGCAGTATATAAATATTGTGGCAAAGCCTACTGAAGCACGCAATAATAAAAGCACAGCTACCTTATTACTGAAAACGAAAATAAAAGAAATTGCTACATTTCTAAAGAATGAATTAGATAATGCAATGTTAGTTGTAAAAATTACAAACACATCTTTCTATGTCACCTTTCGCAATGCACGTAGAATTATTGACAATGGTATTCGACACGAAGAAACCGTAACTGGTACTATTACAGGTGTAGTAAAAGATGAAACTAACAACCAAGTGATACCAGATGCTTTAGTAGAAATAGTTGGTACACCTACAATTGTTCTTACTGATAATTTAGGTGAGTTTACCATTATTAGCATTCCGCCAGAAACCTATACTATTCGTGTAAGCATCGGCAATTACGACATTAAACTGATAGATAACATTATTGTTACCGCAAACGAAAATACACAAGTAGAAATAAAACTCACGCCAAGTGCCTGAATTAATTTATCTTAATCATTTAATACAAACAGCCATCAGAAAAAGATGGCTGTTTGTTTTTTTATTAGTTATATGGCTTACGATTCAAAGTCTAAATCTAATGCCAAACCTCTTAACTCGTGTACTAATACATTGAATGATTCAGGAATACCCGGCACAGGCAAGTTATCGCCTTTTACAATGGCTTCGTAAGCTTTTGCTCTTCCTTGAATATCATCTGATTTCACGGTTAATAACTCTTGTAAGATATTAGATGCACCGTATGCTTCGAGTGCCCAAACTTCCATCTCACCTAAACGTTGACCACCGAATTGTGCTTTACCACCAAGTGGTTGTTGCGTAATCAATGAGTAAGGTCCTATTGAACGAGCATGCATCTTATCATCTACCATGTGAGATAACTTAATCATATAGATAACACCTACTGTTGTTTTTTGGTCGAAACGTTGACCAGTTTCTCCATCATATAAGTAGGTACTACCAAGACGTGGCAATCCTGCTTCTTCTATATAGTGTTCAATTTCCTCCACATTAGCGCCGTCAAAGATTGGTGTTGAGAATTTAACGCCTAATTCTTTACCTGCCCAGCCTAATACTGTTTCATAAATCTGACCGATGTTCATACGAGAAGGTACACCTAATGGATTTAATACTACGTCAACAGGTGTTCCATCTTCTAAGAATGGCATATCCTCATCGCGAACGATTTTTGCAACGATACCTTTGTTTCCATGGCGACCAGCCATTTTATCACCAACTCTCAACTTACGTTTTTGAGCAATATAAACTTTAGCTAATTTCAGCACGCCAGATGGTAACTCGTCACCTACTGTGATAGCATATTTATCACGTAAGAAACGACCTTTTTCTTCATTGAACTTAATGTTGAAGTTATGAATTAAGCGTTTAATCAATTCATTTGTTTCTTCTTCTTTCGTCCACTCAGCGGTATCTAAGTTTTGGTAGTTTAAATTGCCTAATAATTTTTCAGAGAATTTAGTGCCTTTTGGTACTGCTTCTTCACCAAAAATATCTTTAATACCAATCGTAGTTTTTCCGCCTACTAATTGCATTAATTTAGCTACCAATACTTTTTTAATTTCTTCTAAATTTTGTACGTGTACTTTCTCTGCTTTTTCCAATTCTGCTTTTTCTCTAACTTTAGAGTTTTTATCTTTTTTAGCTTTTTGGAATAACTTAGTTGTAACCACAATACCTTCTGTTGATGGTGGTGCTTTGTAAGAAGCATCTTTCACATCACCAGCTTTATCACCGAAGATAGCACGCAATAATTTTTCTTCTGGTGTTGGATCAGTTTCCCCTTTTGGAGTAATTTTTCCAATTAAGATATCACCTTCTTTGATTTTTGCTCCTACACGAATGATCCCATTTTCATCTAAGTTGCGTGTTGCATCTTCGCTTACATTTGGTATATCATTGGTTAATTCTTCTTCGCCTAATTTTGTATCGCGCACGTCCATTTCATATTCTTCAATATGAATAGAAGTAAAGATGTCATCGCGCACTACTCTTTCGTTGATAACGATAGCATCTTCGAAGTTGAATCCTTTCCAAGGCATGAAGGCTACTAATAAGTTTGTACCTAATGCTAATTCACCTTTTTGTGTGGCATAACCTTCGCACAAAATCTGACCTTTTGCAACTTTCTCACCTTTGCGAACGATTGGGCGCAAGTTGATACAAGTGGCTTGGTTAGTACGTGCATATTTTGTTAGTTTATACACTTTCACATCGTCTTCGAAGCTTACTAATTTTTCATTTTCAGTTCTATCAAAACGAACGCGAATTTCATTGGCATCAACATATTCAACTACACCTGAACGTTCCGCATTAATTAACACATTTGAGTCAGATGCTACACGAGCTTCGATACCAGTACCAACGATTGGCGACTCACAACGCATCAACGGCACTGCTTGACGTTGCATGTTTGAGCCCATCAATGCACGGTTAGCATCGTCATTTTCTAAGAAAGGAATTAATGAAGCAGAGACACCAACGATTTGGTTAGGCGCTACGTCCATGTTTTGTACAGTTTGTACTTCTTCGCTATCTGCATCATAAATTGGGAAATCACCTTGGAAACGGCATTTCACTTTTTTGTCAGCAAATGTTCCTTTATCGTCTAATTGTATATTTGACTGCGCAATTACTCTTTCGTCTTCTTCTTCAGCCGTTAAATATTCAACTTTTCCTTCTACTTTGCTTTTTGATACTTTGCGATAAGGTGTTTCGATAAAGCCCATTTCATTCACTTTTGCATGTACGCAAAGTGTAGAAATCAAACCGATATTTGGACCTTCCGGCGTTTCAATTGTACACAAACGTCCATAGTGTGAGTAGTGAACGTCACGCACCTCGAAACCTGCTCTTTCACGAGATAAACCACCTGGTCCGAGTGCAGAAATACGACGTTTGTGTGTAATTTCCGACAATGGATTGGTTTGGTCTAAGAATTGAGATAATTGTGATGTACCAAAGAAAGAATTGATAACAGAAGAAAGCGTTCTTGCGTTAATTAAATCTATTGGTGTGAACACCTCATTATCACGAACATTCATACGCTCACGAATAGTACGCGCCATACGTGCTAAGCCTACGCCAAACTGAGCAAACAATTGCTCGCCTACTGTGCGCACGCGTCTGTTGCTCAAGTGGTCGATATCATCGATTTCTGCTTTTTGGTTGACTAATTTTATCAAGTATTTAACGATAGAAACGATATCTTCTTTTGTTAATACGATATTTTTAGCATCGATGCCTAAGCCCAATTTTTTATTGATTTTGTAACGACCTACAAAACCTAAATCGTAGCGTTTATCGGAGAAGAATAATTTCTCGATAATACCACGAGCTGTATCATCATCTGGTGGATCAGAACCACGTAATTGACGATAGATATGTTTTAACGCTTCAATTTCTGAATTTGACGTATCTTTTTGTAAAGTATTAAAGATGATAGAATAATCTTCATCTGTATTTTCTTTTTGTAAGATGATTGTTTTTACGCCAGTTTCTAAAATAAGCTGGATATTATCTTCATCTAAATACGTATCGCGTTCTAAGATGACTTCATTACGTTCGATAGAAACTACCTCACCAGTATCTTCATCTACGAAATCTTCCATCCATGATTTAAGCACACGTGCCGCCAAGCGACGACCGATATGTTTTTCTAAAGATTTTTTGTTTACATCGATTTCATCTGACAAGCCAAACAATTTAAGAATGTCTTTATCTGAATCGAATCCTATAGCGCGTAACAAAGTTGTTACAGGGAATTTTTTCTTACGGTCGATGTATGCATACATTACATTGTTAATGTCTGTAGCAAATTCCATCCAAGCACCTTTAAACGGAATAACTCTTGCAGAGAATATTTTTGTACCGTTTGGATGGTAGCTCATACCAAAAAACACACCTGGAGAGCGGTGTAATTGAGAAACGACAACACGTTCGGCACCATTAATAATAAAAGTACCTTTGTCTGTCATATAAGGAATATTTCCTAAGAACACATCTTGAACGATGGTTTGGAAATCGATATGCTCTTCATCATTACATGATAAGCGTAATTTTGCTTTTAGCGGAACGCTATATGTCAAACCTCTTTCGATACACTCATCAACGGTGTAGCGAGGCGGGTCAACATAATAATCCAAGAACTCTAACAAGAAGATATTTCTTGCATCTGTGATTGGAAAGTTTTCGGAAAACACTTTATACAAACCTTCTTTTGAGCGTTTGTCAGGTGTGGTTTCCAATTGCAGGAATTCCTGAAATGATTTTACTTGGATATCCAACAAATTTGGATAGTCGTACGGATGACTAATTTTACTGAAATTGATTCTTCCTGCAGTTAATTGACCTGATTTTTCTGTTTTTTTAGACATGCAATCTTATTAAAATTTATAAAAACAGTAAAAAGTGTCTCGGCAACAAAAACAGTTGCCGGACACTTTAAATATTTGATTTTGAATGAATTACTTCAATTCAATAGATGCGCCAGCTTCTTCTAATTTAGCTTTGATTGACTCAGCTTCATCTTTAGAAACACCTTCTTTAACTGGTTTTGGTGCGCCATCAACTAAATCTTTAGCTTCTTTTAAGCCAAGACCTGTGATTTCTTTAACCACTTTAACTACGCCTAATTTTTGTGCGCCACCATCTTTTAAGATTACGTCAAAAGATGTTTTTTCTTCTACAGCAGCACCACCGCCACCGCCTGGAGCAGCAGCAACCGCTACAGCAGCAGCAGCTGGTTCGATACCATATTCAGATTTTAAGATTTCTGCAAGTTCGTTTACTTCTTTAACTGTTAAGTTTACTAATTGCTCTGCGAATGCTTTAATATCAGCCATTGTTTAAAAATTTAAAATGTTATAAATTAATTTTTTTCTTGTAATGTTTTAACTATTCCCGCTAATTTGCCGCCACTTGATTTAAGTGCTGAGATAACGTTTTTCGCTGGAGATTGAAGTAATGCAACGATGTCGCCTACTAATTCTTCTTTAGATTTAACGTTAACTAATACTTCTAATTGGTTTTCGCCAACAAATACTGCAGAATCGATATACGCAGCTTTTAAAGCTGGTTTTTCGTTACCTGATGCACGGAATTGTTTTATTACTTTAGCAGGTACATTGCCTGTTTCAGTAAACATAACTGCTGTAGGACCGTGTAATACAGGTTCTAATTCGTCAGAAAATTTACCACCAGCAACTAATGCTTTTTTGATTAATGTGTTTTTTGCAACTTGTAAGTTGATACCTTTTTCGAAACAAATTTTTCTTAATTGGTTTACTTTTTCTACTGTTAAGCCAGACGTATCTGTAAAATAGAAGAAGTTTGCCTCTTCGAATTTTTTCGACAATGTATCGATTGTTGCTTGTTTTTCGGTCTTAGTCATTTTTTTCTTTTTTAGAATGAACTATTAAATTCCCGGAATCGATTTTACGTCTACTTCGATAGAAGGACTCATGGTTGTAGCCATAAAGATGCTTTTAAAATAGATACCTTTAGCAGAAGATGGTTTCATTTTTGCTAATGTGCTTACCATTTCTTTAGCATTATCGAACAATTGAGATGGATTAAAAGATACACGACCTACAGAAGTGTGGATGATACCGAATTTATCGATTTTGAAAGAAATTTTACCTTTCTTAACCTCACGCACAGCATCTGCAACGTTTTCTGTTACCGTACCAGATTTAGGGTTTGGCATTAAGTTACGTGGTCCTAAAATTTTACCCAATCTACCTAATTTAGGCATGACACTTGGAGTAGCAATTATCACATCGATATCTGTCCAACCGCCACCGATTTTTTCTAAATACTCATCTAAGCCAACATAATCAGCACCAGCTTCTTTAGCTGCAGCTTCTTTATCGGCAGGACAAAGTACTAAAACAGTTTTGGTTTTACCAGTTCCGTGTGGTAAGCTTACTGTACCTCTTAGAGCTTGATCTGGTTTACGTGGATCAACACCTAGACGAATGTGTACGTCAACAGAAGCGTCAAATTTAGTTGTGTTTACATCTTTTACTAAAGCAGTTGCTTGTTCTAAAGAATACACTTTACCTTTTTCAACTTTAGCGTTAATCGCTTTTCTTTTTTTTACAACTTTCATTTTTACAAAAATTTGATGAGATAATAGCGTTCCAATGATGAGTGGAACTCTCTCCGCCTATTTTACTAAGCTTGGAATGGTGCTTCACCCGTAACCGTGATTCCCATACTTCTTGCAGTACCTGCTACCATTTTCATTGCTGACGTAACTGTAAAGCAATTTAAATCTGGCATTTTGATTTCTGCAATTTCTTTCACTTGATCCCAAGTTACAGAGCCTACTTTATTTCTGTTAGGAATTTTTGAGCCTTGTTTAACTTTAGAATACTCCAACAATAATGCGGAAGCTGGTGGAGTTTTGATCACGAATGTGAACGATTTATCTTTATACACCGTAATTACACACGGTAATATTTTTCCTTGTTTATCTTGAGTTGCAGCGTTAAACTGTTTGCAAAACTCCATGATGTTAACACCTTTAGAACCTAATGCAGGTCCGATTGGTGGTGCTGGATTTGCTTGTCCGCCTTTTACTTGTAACTTAATAAACGTTTCGATTTCCTTTGCCATAACTATTGTTTTTCAACTTGCATAAAATTTAACTCCACAGGAGTTTTTCTTCCAAATATTTTTACAACTACTCTCAGTTTCTTTTTGTCTTCCATTATCTCTTCGATAGTACCTGTAAAGTCATTGAATGGTCCGTCTGTAATTTTCACATCCTCACCAACTAAGAATGGTTCATTGACAGTACCGCCTACTTCTTCCATTTCGTCAACCTTGCCTAATATTCTATTTACTTCGGCTTTCTTCAATGGAATTGGTTTATTTCTTTCAATAAAGCTGATTACGTTTGTCATATTTTGAATATGTAAAACGATATCGCCATTGAATCTTTTAGGATCAGCTTCCAACATTAAATAACCTGGAAAAAAGTTTTTCTCATGAATTACTTTTTTACCACCTTTTAATTTATATACTTTTTCTGTAGGCACAATTACCTGCGGAATAATATCAGTCCAGTTAGAAAGTTTAATTTCCTTCTCGATAATCTCTCGAAGTTTTTTTTCCTTTCCACTGATTACTCTCAGTACGTACCATTTTTTTTCGTCAGACATCTGTATATTTCTAAAGAAGGTTAACCAGCTATTTTATAAATAATATCACTAAACAACATATTCGACAACATATCCATTAGCCCAATGATAAATGCAATAATAAATGAAGCAATCGCAACGATTACTGCATTGGCTTGCAATTCTTTCCATGTTGGCCAAGTCACCTTTGATGTTAACTCTTCGTAAGAAGCTATCAAATATGTTTTAACATTATCCATCTTTACTTTTCTTTTGCACGGGCGGAGAGATTCGAACTCCCATCAGCGGTTTTGGAGACCGACATTCTACCCTTGAACTACGCCCGTCTAAAAAGTCATTAGCCACTCATCGTTTTAAATGACTAATGACTAATGACGGTTTAATTTATTTAATTATTTCAGTTACCTGACCAGCACCTACTGTTCTACCACCTTCACGGATAGCGAACTTCAAACCTTTCTCTAATGCAACTGGATAGATTAATTTAACTGTTAAAGTTACATTATCACCAGGCATTACCATTTCTACGCCAGCTGGCAATTCAATCTCACCTGTAACGTCTGTTGTTCTTAAATAGAATTGAGGACGATATTTATTGAAGAATGGTGTATGACGACCACCTTCATCTTTAGATAAGATATACACTTCACATTTGAATTCTGTGTGAGGTGTTACAGAACCTGGTTTGCAGATTACCATACCACGTTTGATATCTGTTTTTTCGATACCACGTAATAAAATACCTACGTTTTCGCCAGCTTCACCAATGTCTAATATTTTACGGAACATTTCCACACCTGTACAAGTAGATGTCATTGATTTTTCTTGCAAACCTACGATTTCTACTGGCTCACCAGTTTTAACTACACCTCTTTCGATACGACCTGTAGCAACAGTACCACGACCAGTAATAGAGAATACGTCTTCAACAGGCAATAAGAAAGGTTGGTCGATTGGACGTGGAGGTAAAGGAACCCACTCATCAACTGCTTTCATTAATGCTTCGATTTGAGCTGTGCCTTCAGCATCATCTTGTAATGCTTTGATAGCAGAACCTTGAATGATTGGTGTGTTATCACCATCATAACCACGTTTTGTTAATTCTTCGCGGATATCCATTTCTACTAGCTCTAATAATTCTGGATCGTCAACCAAATCCACTTTATTCATAAAAACTACCATACGAGGCACACCTACTTGTGCAGCCAATAAGATATGTTCTTTAGTTTGTGGCATTGGTCCATCTGTAGAAGCTACCACTAAGATAGCACCGTCCATCTGAGCCGCACCTGTAATCATATTTTTGATATAATCCGCGTGACCAGGACAGTCAACGTGTGCATAGTGACGAGATTGTGTTTGGTACTCTACGTGAGCAGTATTAATAGTAATACCTCTTTCTTTTTCCTCTGGAGCAGCGTCGATTGAATCATAATCTTTTTTCTCTGCTAAACCAGATTTTGACAACACATACGTGATTGCAGCTGTCAAAGTAGTTTTACCGTGGTCAACGTGACCGATTGTTCCGATGTTAACGTGCGGCTTATCCTTAATGAATTTTTCCTTAGCCATGATTTGTTTTTTTTAGTATTTTAATAATTTATTCAAGTTTAAAAATAACTTATTTGAGCCGATGAAGGGAATTGAACCCGCGACCTCTTCCTTACCAAGGAAGTGCTCTACCACTGAGCTACATCGGCGATAGAGTTGGTGCAATTCGTCTCACTCAACTGTTTTTTTTTGGAGCGGAAGACGAGGTTCGAACCCGCGACCTACAGCTTGGAAGGCTGTCGCTCTACCAGCTGAGCTACTTCCGCATTTTTTTGAAATACGCAACATAATTGATTGGTATTTCCTTTAAA
>JADKZZ010000033.1 GCA_020848475.1 Chitinophagales bacterium
AGTGTCGCCAACATTGGTGTTGCACACGATTGGAATTCCCATAGCCATCAGTTCGCCTTGTTTGGTTGGCGATGATGCTTTTTTAGAATAAGAAGGCAAAATAAAAAATATCGATAATTGGCAAAGCGTAATTAGATAAGGTATCTCTTCTCTTATTCCAGGTCGAATAATAATAGCATCTTCGACATGATATTTTGCAGCTGTTTGCTTGATACGGACATGCTCTTCTTTTGTTACAAATAAGAATTTAGCATGTTCTTTTTTTTGTTTTAATACACTAAAAAATTCCATCATCTCATCTAGCATGTACCATGTGCCGATAGAGCCTAAATACAGCAACACATAATCATCTTGCCTGATTTGTAATTCGTTTTGTAGCGTATATAGTTTTTCTTGTTGTATCTGTGTTTTGTTGAAGAGCTGCAAATCCACACAACATGGAATCACTTCAATTTTTATAGGATTGTTTTTGATGTTTTTCCATGATAAAATTTCCTCTTTTGCATTATGTGTCAAACTAATTGTATAATCTGCATTTTCTAAGAACTCAATTTCTTTTTTCTTGAAATAATTAAAAACCAGCTTGTATATAGGATTGTTTAAATGCCAGATATTGCCATCAACACGCTCATTTGCCCAAAATCCACGCATATCAAAAATGAACTTCAGTCCTAATTTTTTCTTTAACTGCAAACCTACTAACGCCGCGATATAGCTTCTGCAATGTATAATAGAAAAATGGTGTTTATGATGTAGTTGCGTAGCTAATTTTTTTATACGATATACATCGTATAATGTTGACAGAATTGGCGGTTTTTTGGTATAGCTAATCGGGTGCCACTGTATGTTATTCTCAGATAATAATGTCGCGATTTTCGATTGATATAGCGCGAAGTTTTCAGCTTTTTCACAGCTGATTAATGAAATATGATATCCATTTTTCGTCAAACCAATCAAATAGGGAATTACTTGCGACTGTCCAAGTGGATCTGTCATGCCATCATACGAAATATATAGACTTTTAAGAGACATTATGCGTTTTCTTCTAACCACCAATGTAAAATTACAAGACTCCAAATTCTTGCATATAAATAATCTTCACCAGCAAAAAATCTGTTTTTTAAATGCGCTACATGTAGATTAGAAACGATATCATATCTATTAATAACAATTGGCGATAAGTATTTGTCGATTAAGAATTTAAAGTTTGCACTTAACCAATGTGACAATGGCATAGCAAATCCTTTTTTAGGTCGATTAAATAATTCTTTCGGCAGATATTTGTAAAGAATTTTCTTGAGGATATATTTTGCTTCGCCGTTTTTGTATTTTAAGTGTTCGTTGATGTTTATGGTGTAATCTATTACATCATTATCCAAAAAAGGCACACGACTTTCCAAAGAATACAGCATTGTTGCTCTGTCAACTTTCACCAATAAATCATCTTTTAGATAGTATTGTAAATCCCAAAACGACTGACGTTCTTTTGAAGATAAGTTTCTTTTTGATGTGGCAATGGCATTGATATCATCAAAATTAAAAGTAGGATTGACTAGGTAGTGTTTCAAATCTTTTTCGCTAAAAAGATATTGCTCTTGCGAAAATATATGCGAGGCTACATGGTCATGATTGTCGTAATTTAATAACCAAGCAGCACGTTTATACCGAAATGACATACACTGCGATGCCATATAGAAAGGTTTTCGAAATACGCGAACAAAAGGATTGTCTAAACGGCTTGCCCATTGATGCATACCATAGCCCATGAACAACTCATCGCCACCATCGCCACTCAGTGAAACTGTTACTTGTTTTTTAGCTTGTTTAGAAACAAACATAGTTGGAAAGGCAGAGCTATCGGCAAATGGCTCGTCGTAGGTGTCAATAATTTCATGTAAAATCTCTTCCAAATCAACTTCGCCCATTCGATAAGCAAAGTGGTCAGTGCCTAATTCTTTTGCTACCTTTTCAGCATAAATTGTTTCATCAAAGTGACTGTTTTGAAAGCCAATGCTAAAGGTTTTTATTTTATCTTTCTTGATTTTTGATGCAAGTGCAGTTATCAAACTTGAGTCGATGCCGCCACTCAAAAATGTACCTAATGGCACGTCGCTTATCATTTGTGATGCTATGGAAGCAATAAGCAATTCTTCCAATTTTTTTTCTACTTCAGCTTCATTGCTATGCGTGTTTGGTAATATTTGCTGATACAAGTTCCAATATGCTGTGAATGGAAATGTTGTATTATTATTTAAAGATTTGACATCAATTTCTACAAAATTTCCAGCAGGAAACTTCCACACTTGCTGAAACGCAGTGTCTGGCTCTGTTAAAAAACCGATATGCAAAAATTCGGCAAGTGCTGCATTGTTTATTGGCATATGTAAATCAGGCATTGCCTTTAATGCCTTTATTTCCGAGGCAAAAGCGAACTGTATGCCGTCGAAATAATAGTAAAGTGGTTTAATACCGATTCTGTCTCTACACAAATAAAGTTTGTCTGCATGAATGTCATAAATAGAAAATGCAAAAATGCCATTGAGCAAAGTAAAAGCCGCTGTTCCAATCTTTGCAAATGCTTCTATGATAACTTCTGTGTCGCCACTCGTTTTTAGTGTAAGCTGTAAATCGCGGGCTATTTCTTTAAAATTGTAAATTTCACCGTTATAATTAATTACATAACGACCACAAGCCGAGTTGAATGGCTGAGCAGAAGCATCTGATAAGTCAATTATTTTTAAACGACGATGGCCAAGCGCAAGGGTGTTGTTTTCATTAAAATAAAATCCAAAAGACTCAGGCCCGCGATGTGCGAGTTTATTTGTAGCCTGTTTAAAGGCATCTTTGTCTAATGATTTATTTAAGGAAAGCCATCCGCTTATGCCACACATATACTTTGTATTATTTTATGACCATTTTTCTAAAATTTTTTGAATACCATCTTCTAAGGAAACCAAAGGTCTATTGTTCAGTAATGTTTTCATGTTAGAAATATCAGGAAGACGTCGAGTCATGTCGCCTTCTTTCAATGCTGGCAGATGTATAATGTTTGATTTAGAATTGGTGATTTCTATAATTTTCTTGGCAATATCCAATACCGTTGTTTCATTGTCATTTCCGATATTGATAGTCGTATTTTCCCAGTTTGAAGATAAAAAGGCATTTATAGTTGCTTCGATATTATCATCGATATAGCATAAAGTTCTACTTTGTGAGCCATCGCCATAGATAGGAATATCTTTGTTTTGCAAAGCAAGTTTAATAAATTTTGCCACAACGAAATCCTGCGATTGATTAGGGCCGTATGTATTGAAAAAGCGGAAAATAGTATAATCTAAATTAAACTCTTGCTTGTAAGATTTTAGAAAAGCCTCTCCGATATTTTTTACGATGGCATACGGAAGCTTTGAATTGAGTGGCGTTGTTTGTTCATTCTGAGGAAACTCTACAGGCTCGCCATACACTTCTGATGAGGAAGAGTAGAACACGCGTTTTACAGGCGTATTTTTAGAGAGATTCAAGATATTTTTAATGCCTTCTATATCGTGCAATACACTGACAGGATTATCTAAGGTGCGTTGCACGCCAACAGTAGCAGCATAATGGAATACATAGTCGATATTATACGATAAAAAGATAGGCATAATATCGTCGTAAATATTTGCATCGCATTTTATAAACTTCCAATTGTTGCCAATAGTGGGCAGTTTTTCAATTGTGCCAGTAGATAAGTTATCGACGATAATGACATAATTATTAGCATCTTGAATTAGTCTGTGTACTAAAGCACTACCTACATTACCAGCGCCGCCGGTAACTAAAATTCTGTTGGTGTATTGTAAAAATGATTTCATTTTTTGTAATTAATAGATGATTAAACACTTAATGATTCCATATACTCGAATGTCAAAAATAGACAAAGGATGTGTTTTTAAACCTTTAATAAAATATTCGATAGCTGATTTTTTGTGTTTTGACATTGCTAAATGTAATGCCACGTATAGGTAACATTTTGCAGTAAATTTATCTAATTGACCAGCATATATCTTCTGTATCATTGGATCTTGTGTACA
>JADKZZ010000034.1 GCA_020848475.1 Chitinophagales bacterium
GGCAATAATTGGATAATTTCCGTCGCATTCATATGCAAATGTTATCCTTATTCCTAAATACAGCTTATCTATTTATTCAGAGTATGTGAATCTTCCGAACACTTATGGTGAGGACACGAACCATGGCGACAGCTTAAACCTCATTTCAACTTTTCTTTCAAATATTTTGCTGTAACACTTTCAGTATTTTTAATAAGATTTTCTGGTGTGCCTTGAAATACTAAGTGACCGCCTTCCTCACCACCTTTTGGGCCAAGGTCCACAATCCAATCTGCACATTTGATAACATCGATATTATGCTCTATAACCAGCACAGCATGTCCGATTTCTATCAGCGCATTGAATGCTTTCAATAATTTATTGATATCGTGAAAATGCAAACCTGTTGTAGGCTCATCAAAAATAAAAAGCACTGGATCTCGCGCGGCACCTTTACCTAAAAAAGATGCCAATTTCACGCGTTGTGCTTCACCGCCACTCAATGTAGAACTACTTTGACCGAGATGAATATAACCAAGTCCCACATCTTGCAGCGCTTGTAATCTTGCTACAACTTCTTTCTTATCTTTAAAAAATAAAATGGCATCATCAACTGTTAATGCTAAAATATCTGCAATATTTTTTCCATTGTAATTAACTTCTAAAATTTCTTGCTTGAATCGCTTGCCGTTGCACACGTCACACACCAAATGCACATCGGCTAAAAATTGCATTTCTACAATCTGTTCGCCTTCGCCTTCGCAAGCATCGCATCTTCCTCCTTCCACATTAAACGAAAAATGCTTTGCTTGATAAGCGCGTATCTTTGACAATGCCTGTGCTGCAAAAAGATCACGTATAACATCATAAGCTTTAATGTATGTTACTGGATTGCTTCTTGAACTTCTGCCAATCGGGTTTTGATCGACAAATTCTACTTTTTTGAGTTTGTTTTTAAAGCCTATTATTTCATTAAACAAACCAGGCTTGCCGCCAAAACCTTCCAGCTGATTTTTTAAATATGGAAATAATATTTGCTTGATTAATGTTGTTTTACCTGAGCCCGAAACGCCTGTAATTACAGACAATGCATTTAAAGGAATTTTGACGTTTATATTTTTTAAATTATGCTGACGAGCACCTTTTATTTCAATAAAATTGATTGGTTTTCTTCTGAGCTTTGGTACTTCAATGATTAATTCTCCGTTTAAATATTTCGTCGTTAAACTATTTGGATTGCTTTCGATTTCATCTGCTTTTCCGGCAAATACAATTTCGCCACCAAGTGTGCCTGCATGTGGTCCAACATCGACCAAATAATCAGCAGCGCGTATTGCTTCTTCTTCGTGCTCCACCACAATAACTGTATTGCCTAAATCACGTAAATATTTTAAGATATTAATGAGCTTTCCTGTATCGTGTGGATGTAAGCCTACGCTTGGTTCGTCGAGTATATACAAGGAGCCTGTAAGATTGCTGCCCAGCGTTCTCGTGAGATTTATGCGTTGTGATTCGCCACCAGAAAGTGTGTTAGAAAAACGATTTAAGTTCAAATAATCTAAACCAACATCAACCATAAATTGCAGGCGATTATTTATTTCTATTAAAATTCTATTAGCAATCTGTTGGTCTGCTTTTGATAAGGCACTTTCAGATTTTGTTGTATCTGCAAGTTGACTAAAATGTTCATGCAAATGTTTAATCGTCATTTGTAATAATTCGCCGATAGCCTTGTCGCTTACTTTCACATAATCTGTATCGCGGCGGAGACGTGTACCGTTGCAATCGTTACAATCCGTTCGACCACGATATTTTGACAACATCACACGATATTGAATTTTATAAGTTTGCGATTCAACATCTTTAAAAAACGCATTAATGCCTTGAAAGAATTCATTGCCATGCCAAAGCATTTTATATTGTTCTTTTGACAAATCGGCAATTGCCTTATGAATTGGAAATTGACATTTGGCAGCACCTTTAATGAGTTGCAATTTCCATGCACTCATCACCTCGCCCTTCCAACAAACAACGGCATCTTCGTAAACAGATAAAAGTTTATTAGGTATAACCAAATCTGGATCAATGCCTAAAATGGTACCAAATCCTTCACAAGTTGCACAGGCGCCATACGGCGAATTAAAATTAAAAAACTGAGCACTTACTTGTTCAAAGGAGATGCCATCTGCTTCGAATTTGTTGGAAAATATTTTATTCGAAACTGTCGGAATATCGACAACACATTCACCGTCACCTTCAGCAAATGCAAGTGCAATAGAATCGGCTAGCCTGTATAAATTGTCTTCTGAAGGATCGGCTGTGGTTCTGTCAATTAGAATATATTTTTCTTTCGATTTGTTTATTGTCGTAATGTCTTGAAGATTGATATCTTCTATTTTTATCAAAGTATTTTGAATGAACAAACGCTGTATGCCATCTTGCAACAAAGTATCCAATTTGTTTTTGGAAATCTCTTTTAATGGCGATAATATCTGGAGTTTTGTTGAAGGTGCTAATGTTTTAATATAATCTACAACATCTGACACTTCTTGTTTTTGTACTACTTGTCCTGAAATAGGAGAATAAGTTTTACCAATTTTTGCATATAATAATCTCAAGTAATCATAAATCTCTGTTAAAGTGCCCACTGTACTTCGTGTGGTGCCTACGCTTGTTTTTTGTTCGATGGCAATGGCAGGCGACAATCCTTTGATGTAATCGACATCTGGCTTGTCCATTCTATTTAAAAATTGACGAGCATACGATGACAATGATTCTACATACCTACGTTGTCCTTCAGCATATAATGTGTCAATAGTTAAGGAAGATTTTCCTGATCCGGAAACACCCGTAACAAGGACTAATTTATTTCTTGGTATAAGCACATCAACGTTTTTTAGGTTGTGTGTGCGCGCGCCTTTTATGAGTATATTGCTCTCCCTATTTACCGTTATTTTTTTTCCTTTTGACATACTACACAGCCTTATTTTGCGTTAAATACTGTTAATGATAATACGATAATCGTTTTTGTTTACTAAACTTGATATTAATTAACTAACCACATACAATTTAAAAATGAACAAACTCTACATGACAACGGCAAATTTTTTTACACGCAAAAAAAATGTATCATGTATTCTATTGTTCAATCCGATAATGAGCTTCTCCAAAGATATATAAATGGAGAGGAAAATGCACTCGCTACGCTGCTGAAAAAATATCAACGCAAGATATTTTCATTCATCATGATGCGTGTTAAAGACCGCGCATTGGCTGAAGATATTTTTCAAGATACTTTTTTTAAAGTTATTGACAGTTTAAAAGCTGGTAAATACAACGAAGAAGGCAAGTTTTTGCCTTGGGTAATGATGATTGCCAACAATTTATGTATGGACCATTTCCGCAGAAACAAGCGCATGCCGGTGATGGTGGACAGCGACAGTACTGCTATTTTAAATCTTGTACGATTTGCGGAAGAAAGCAAAGAAGATAAATTGATGCGCGAGCAAACTGTACAACAAATAAAAGAGCTGATTAATTTATTGCCGCCCGATCAAAAAGAAGTGCTTCTATTGCGTCATTATGCCGATTTAAGTTTTAAAGAAATTGCCGACATGACTGGCACCAATATCAATACTGCACTTGGTAGAATGCGCTATGCTTTATTAAACTTACGAAAAATGATTGGTGACAAAGTAATCGTGTAATGGAGCTTTATGCTGGTCTGTCTGTATCCACTTTGATTAGGCGATAATTCTATTTAATAAAAAAAGTAAGGTACAAAGTACACGCTGGCAAGGAAAAAATAAGACCATCGAAACGGTCTAAAAATCCACCATGACCAGGCAAAGCAGTACCTGTGTCTTTAATTTGCAAATTGCGTTTTATCATGCTTTCTGCTAAATCTCCATAAGTGCTTGTAATGGAAGTAATAACTGCTAAAATAACGTATATTGTTAAATCAACAGAATAGCCAGTCCACTTCGGAAATAGCAGAAAAATGATATAGGCAAATAGAACAGTTCCTAAAATACCGCCAATAAATCCTTCCCATGTTTTCTTTGGCGATATACGTTCAAACAATTTATGTTTGCCAAGTAATCTACCAAATAAATAAGCAAATGAATCGTTGCTCCAGGCAAAAATCATAATTGCCAACAAGTAGTGCCAACTATATTCGCCAGCATGAAATGCCAATAAGCTTGCTGAAGAAAGCGGAATAGCCAAATAGAAAATTCCCATGGAGTTTAAACAAACATTATAAAACGGTTTGTCGCTTTTCGTGTACATTTCTACCACTAACCATGTGAGCGGAAAACCACATACCAAAGACAACGATATTAAAGGGATTTTTTTACTCGCCACCATAAATACAATACCAAAAATGATAACACTAAAAATTGTGTTTAAGATTTTATACATCGACTTCCATTTCGAAGAAGATGTAAGCAGATTATGAATGATACCATGATATTCATTGATACATAAAATCACTAAAAGTGAAAAAAGAATAAGGAATGAATATTCGCTAAGCACTACGCCGCCTATCATTACTATGACAAAGAAAATTCCTGTTATAATTCGAGTGGTAATATCGCTCATACTTTAATTCATTTAGCAATTAGCTAATTGGCTAATTATTTTACAAAAGTACTACTTTTTCTCTGTTGTGCGAAATGCAAGAAAATAGACCACAATCCTATAAATGCTATACTGTACACCGCTATTTCCCACATCGCTGGCATTGTAGGATTATCGACATCTGTTCTATAAATGTCTTTGTTATTCAAATACATCAACACCACTTGTGTGCCATTATTTACGGCGTGAGCAAAGATACATAACCACAAACTGCCTGAATAATAAAATAAATATCCTAAAAAAATGCCCAATGCTATGCGCGGCAAAAATCCTGAAAATTCAAAGTGAATAAGACTAAACAATATGGCAGAAAAAACTATAGCGATATGTATAGAAATTTTCTCCGACAAAAAACGCTGTAATGAGCCTCTAAAAATCCACTCTTCGGCAATAGCAGGAACGATAGCGATAATGAGCAAATTAAACATTAACACCACTACGCTATCATCTTTTAATAAGGCATCGACCAACATTTTGTATTCTGTTTGTGATGATTGATTTACATTGCCTATTCCTATCCATTTATTGACAAAAAACAA
>JADKZZ010000035.1 GCA_020848475.1 Chitinophagales bacterium
TTAATCCTAAATAAGTGTTTGGATTAAATGGATTGTACACACCACCAGCGTTAGCGACATTGTGTGCTTGACAGAACATATCGTTACCGCCAGGCCGTGTTGTAGCAGGCGATGAATAAACTACATTCGATGCATAAGTTTGGTCAGCTGCCAATGTCGTAACACGCATTCTAAATTGACCTGTTTCACAGTCTGAACCTGAGAAAGCAGGACCACACGTAGTCATATTGCTTGTTCCATCAACTTGCACCCAATATTTTCTACCAGGCACTAAACAAGAAACGGTAATTTCTTCATCATCAGAACTAGCAATACCAAATACTGCTGGGTCATAATCTTCTTCGAATTTAAAACCGCCAGTTTGGATATTTGCACAATTTTGAGATGGAATATCATAGATAGCAATGCCTAAATCAATATCATCGATTCCGCCATCTTCAATAGCTTCTATTTTTACTTTTCCTGTTGATGGCGCCACAAACTCAAACCATAGCGTGTGTTCTACATCGAAGTCGAATAAAGTTCCATTAATTTCATCTGCTACTTTACCTGTGCTTTCATATGATTGGTCTATGCTTGCACATTCATTATTAAATGCGATTGGTGAGTTATAAACAGCACCTACACTATTTGAAATTGGTGTCATCAAGAATGCATCACAAATAGAATCATTAGTAGATGCAGGAATGCCATTTAGTTCTTGAACGGAAATTCTAAAATCACCTTCTACGTCTTCCACGTCAGCAGCACACACATATCCAGCATCACCGTCTATCATAATATAATATGTTTGACCAGGAATAAGGCATCTGCCTACATAATTTTCTTCAAATCCGCAGGTTCCTGTACACAGCACACATACACCTGTATAATCATCATCATTCAGAATATCGATTTCAACGGCACCGCCATCGTAACCATTTCCATTTCCTACTTCTGTCAATCTCCATTTGTCAAAGCAATTAGAAGTTTGGTAGAGTGCCAATTGCAAGTTAATATCATCATGATAGTCACCATCACCTTTTAACTGTCCAATATTTTCTGCTCTAATTTTCACTTTACCGCTTGGTGGTGCTACGAAGCGCGCCCAAACCGTTTTATCTGTTGATGAATTATGAGAAAGCCATTGTGATGGTACTGGATCATTAATTGAAGTGGCACATCTATTGGTCATGTTTGTCCAATTCAATGAGCCATATGAAGTTGCAGCAGCATTCATTGGCAAACTTTGTGCAAAACAAGGTTCATCGTGTTTTAAGTTAGAATTCGGAACACCTAAAGAAGTAAAAGGCGTACCCACATCTCCTGGGCTTGCACTATTATATAAGCCTAAGCCAGCATCAGCTACTTGCAATCGAAAGTAACCCATTACACAATCGCCGGCATCAAATAAATCGCAAGAAGCATAACTACCGCCATCAATTTGCAAATAATAATATTTATTAGGATCGAGACATGTGGCTATTAAGCTATTATTTTCATTACACACTGCGCTATTACCACAAGTATTATAAATATCATATGGGAAAAAACCACCTAAGAAACAGTTGGTAAAACCTGTTTGTTGTTCTGACAATTCACAAACGCCGTGGTCTTGTGCAACAATTGGCGTCCATAAAAATCTAGGATCAGAGCAATGTGCATTGGTGCCATCACCTAATATTGGCTCCCAAATTGCTGCTTGGATATCTAGGTCGTCGTCTATGCTTGGTGAGCCAGATGGAGCAGACTGTGCTGTAATCCGAACAGAACCAGAAGCAGGCGGTCTAAAACGAAACCATACATCAGCATCTAATGGTTGAGTGAAATCTGCACGCCATGGTAAATCAGGCGTTGCACAGAAATTGTCATAGATGACGCCATTATTTATTTGGCCTCCATTTGGAACTGTACCTAAATTTATTGCACCACAAATTGTATCATTTATAGGAGCACCACCTAAGGTAGATGCAGTTGTGATTTTATGGCTGCCATTATCAAATGTCCATTGACCTTCATAACACACGGAAATCGAAGCATCTTCAACTTGCACATAATAGGTTGTGTTAGGCTCAGGACATTTTAAGCGGAATAAATCTTGATAGCAAGGTGCGCCGAAGCCAATGCCAGTAGTTGCATCACACAAATCACCAGGAATATTCATTTCAGAACCTTGTACTAAATTGCCACCCACTGGACAAGCAAAATTTGTCGCATTTTTATAAAAGGTAACTTTACTTTGGAATAAGGTACCAATACAAACACTACCTCTATTCGCATTATTCAGTGTATTATCATCATTATACCAATAAATCCAATCTGGTGGAATGTTACTACCTGTAGTAAACTTATACCAGACTGTTGCAGAGTGCGTGCCACTACCAGGGTTTGGTCCGCCTGGAGCGGCGTTTGGTTCGCCTGCTTCTCCGGAAGTACATTTATTAGTATGTGGTAATCCAAAAAACTTAGCAGCACCAAGTTTAGACGCTGGACCGTTATTAGCCCAATTCACGCCTGTGGTCACGCCATTTTGCAAGCCGTTTGTCGTAATATATCCTAAATCAACTGCATCACAAATCATATCAGAAGGACGGAATTGGTCTTTCACGACCCATAAATTAAAATCGACATGTGAATTGCCAACACCACCCACTGGGTCAACTTGAATAAAATAATTTGTATTCGGTTTTAGGCATAATCGTTTTAATTCCGCATTTCCACCATTGAATATATTTAATGGATCAATTTCATCTCTATCGATAAATGCTAGATTTGAATAATCGGTACTATTATCGCCACAAGCACGAGCATTTGCTGCAGTTTCTTCGTATAAATAAACAGCTGGATATGTCAAAGTACTTGATGAGCCTAAACGTTCTACAAAAACGCGATAGGTATGTGCCAGCCCTGCTAAACTTGGTGCTGTTGGATAATCTGCTGCTGGTGTTCTAAATCGGTACCATACCGTGTTATTCAATGCAGACACGACAGTAGTATTATCAGGTTCACCACTACTTACATTCGCACATGCCGTTGATTGGTTATTGATACGTAAATCGTAATCTGAGTTTTCCCAAGCTGTTGCGGAGCCTGTTGTTGTTCTAGGATCAAATGCACTATTAAGTGTTCCCATCCAGCCATTAACACCAATAGTAGCAGAGTTAGCAGGTTGGCAAATATAATTTGGTCCGGCTTGAATGCCATTATCTTTTACGGTGATATTATAACGTCCCATATCGCAAGTAGCAATACCTTGCATTTCTACTTGGATATAGTAAGTTTGGTTTGGTTTAGGGCAATCGATGTCTATCAAACTATTGTCTGTGCCAAGAGAACCTAAAGAGCCGACTTGTGAAAGTTGTGTAAAAGGATTAGTCGAATAAGTAAATGGGCAGCCCGCAAAAGTTGATGGTCCTTCATATACTCTTGTCCAAGCGAATACAGTACCTCCTGAAATACATAATGCTCCTCCTGAACCCGAACCACCGATGGCGTTGACATCTACTTCTATTGCTGTGCCAGGATTAGGGCCTGTCGTGTATTTAAGCCAAACCGTTTCGTCATTTGAGTCGTTATTAGGTTCGTTTGCTGCACAAATATCCTCTGTTGAATAGCCGTAATTATTAAAGTTATTTCTTGTCAGTGTTGCACCAGTATTTAGTGTACCTAAATCAAATGCGCCACAGATATAATCGTCGCCAGTTTGGGAAACATAGCTTCCGCTTACTTCAAATTGATAAGTAACGGTTATTGTACCAGCACAATTGCCACTTCCATCAAAACCTCTATTATAATTACAAGTTGCAGTAAAAGGACCATACGTTCCGTTAACATCAAGTGGCCATGATCTGTTGACATTCACCCTACAGGCTAAGTCAGACACGACATTTCCAAAATCATTCCATGCTAAGCACGCATCTGAACAGTCCTGATCCCAGCCTTCTACATTAAAATCTATGGAACCAGATGGCCATTGACATGCATAATTAAAATCTCCATTCCAAACAACAAAGTTTGGCGTTGTAGATCTATTATTATTATCATCACCTAAATCATAACATTGTTCATTAACATCTGTTGAACCATCATCTATATCAAAAACCCAGTCAATATTACTAGTTGTCACCCATGCACAAGCTTTGTCACAATTTCCACCGCTCGAATTATTGGCGGCGATAGAAATCACTCTACACTTTAAATTTTTTGCTTGGGTATCTACTACGAGTAAGCAACCAAATAGTAATATACAGAATATCGATTGTAAATTTAGCTTCATACTATTCTATTTAGTGTTTGATGGAATTGGCATATCTGACGAATTCAGTAGTTCTTCTAATTGTTCCAATTCTCTTTTTTGAATAAAAGAATTGTATATATTGTAACATTCAATATTCTTTTTATATAAGTAGTCTGCTACTGGCATTGCTGTTATATTTGAAAACACAAGACTAGCTGCTTGTTCAAAAGATTTCAAATTAAAACCTGGTTTCGTAAGAATCATAAAAGTATTTGTTTCCATTGAAAATGAAACTTTATATACATTAAGATCTGCTTCAAATGCGTAAAATAATTTCGAAGCAGGCACCATCGACTCACCAAATATAAATTTATATGCATTTAAATTATATAGTGTTATATCAGATTCTAATAATCGCATATTCAACTCTTCATTTCTTGTTGATTTCGAATTACATTCACAAGGTGTGTTGGCTGAAATATCAATGGTCTGATAATAATTAGGCATATTAACTACTGAAGTAGAATCAGCATAATTACGAAAAGAGAGTACAAATAAAATAAAAAAAAGTAGAGGTTTTTTCATAAAATATGTGTATTCCATAAATTTATTAAAAAAAATCGAAATCGTATGTTAAATATGGCATCTACCCATCGAATACTTGATGATAAAATAAAAAAAAACTATTTTTTGACTTTTATCTATAAATCACAAAAAGAAACACGTGATTTTGAGCTTATATCGTTTCTTTAATAATAGATATAAGCCAACTATCCTTTAGCTTTTTTTTCGTCTTTATTTCCTGCACTTACTAATTTTTCGAATTCTTTGTCGATGTAATATAAGCTTTGAGGTCCTTTGCCTATTAAGTGAATTTTGTCGATGATGCGTTTAAACTGCACTTCTTCTTCGCGTTGTTCCATCACGAAAAACTGTAGGAAATCTTCTGTTGCGTGATCATCTTCTTGCTGTGTGACTTTTAAAATATTATAGATAGACTTGGTTACTTTTTGTTCATTAAGTAGCGACTGTTGGCAAACTTCTAAAATATCTTTAAAGTCGATTTTAGGTTGCTTTACAGGAGGCACTTCTGCATGTCCGCCTACTTCATTGATATAATCAAAAAATTTCATGAAGTGCACATGCTCTTCATCGGATTGTTTTCTGAAAAATTTAGCACAACCTTCTAGTCCTTCTTTTTCACACCACGATGCCATTGCCAAATAACTAAAGAATGCCAGTGCTTCTAGTTCTAAATGTACATTTAATGTTTTTTCTACTTTCTTAGGAATAATCATAACGCTGAATTGTTCTGCAATTTACAACTAATAAAACAAAATTGTAAACAAAAAGATATTCTATAAATAGAACAAAAACCAGCTTCGAATTACATGCATTACTTAATAAAATCAAAAATAAAATTAATATCGGATAGGAAAAGTTTGCAACTTCCCGATATTTGCAATAACTTTGTGATAGATGTGGAAGATAGATTTAAAAGATACCATAGAAATGCAATCAACATACGAAAGATTGTACGATAAAAAAGCAATATTGCAAAAAGCAAGACCATTGCCTAAAATGGCTTTGCAAAAAATAAAACATGACTTAAGTATAGAATGGACTTATAATTCAAACAGTATAGAAGGAAATACGCTTACACTTCAGGAAACACATTTAATTTTAAAAGAAGGTATTACCGTAAAAGGTAAATCATTAAGAGAGCATTTTGAAGCACATAACCACGAAAAAGCCATTAATTATTTGTATTCATTAGTCGAGGATAATTATGTATTAAGAAGCATTGATATCTTATCGTTACATGCGTTAGTATTGCGCAGTATCGAAGATGATTTTGCCGGAAGAATACGCAATGGCGGCGTGCGTATTGTTGGTGCTAATTTTGTTCCGCCAAGTGCCAATAAAGTTTCTGCCTTGTTAGATGAGCTAATTTCGTTTGTCAACACCAATCCTTTAGGATTGAATGATATTGAATTGGCTACAGTTTTCCATCACAAGTTGGTATGGATTCATCCGTTTTTTGATGGCAACGGTAGAACAGTGCGTTTAGCAATGAATTTATTGCTGATGCGTAAAGGTTTTCCGCCAGCCATAATTTTAAAAAATGACAGAAAGAAATATTACGAAGCACTCAATCAGGCGAATAAAGGTAGCTATCAAAAGCTTACGTTGCTGATGGCTCAGGCACTAGAACGTTCTCTGAATATTTACTTACATGCTTTGCCAAATACAGACGAAGATGATGAATACAAAGAAATTTCTATGTTGGTTGAAGAGCCGAATTTTCCTTACAATCAAGAGTATATTAGTTTGTTGGCGCGACAAGGAAAAATAGATGCTTACAAAGAAGGAAGAAACTGGCTCACCACAAAAAATGCGATTGAAAATTACATTAAGAACAGGAAGCGAGAAAGGATATTGTAGAAAACACAGAATCCTTTTCAAGACTCTACTGTGAAAGTAAACTGGCTCACTACCAAAAAAACTATTGAAGATTACAAAAGGCAATGTGGTCAAAAATGGAGCTTTTAATTACATCTAGTATGATTTTTTTTATGGATTATTTTAAGAATGCTTTTTAGTTTCTTCAATTTTCATTAGATTATCATTGTATTTTTCTGAATTACTCATTTATAAATACTAAAATAGCTTACAAAGTCGTCTTTATATTCAACTCTTTCATTTGTTTTTCGTCAATCGTGCTTGGCGAATCCAGCATCATATCGCGACCAGAATTATTTTTTGGAAATGCAATGAAATCACGAATGGTTTCTACGCTGTTTAATACAGCGCATAATCTATCAAAACCAAATGCTAAGCCGCCGTGTGGTGGTGCGCCATATTCAAAAGCATTCATCAGAAATCCAAATTGTTTTTGTGCTTCTTCGTCTGTAAAACCTAAGCGTTTGAACATTTCTGCCTGCAACGTCTTATCAAAAATACGAATAGAACCACCACCAACTTCAACGCCATTAATCGCTAAGTCGTACGCATCTGCACGCACGCGCGCTGGGTCGGTATATAAAAATTCGATATCTTCTTTTTTAGGTGAAGTAAATGGGTGATGCATCGCAAACCAACGATTATCTTCTTCTATAAATTCCAACAATGGAAAATCTAAAACCCACAATGGTTTGAAATCATCTTTTTTACGCAAGCCTAAACGATTGCCTAATTCTAATCGCAATTCATTCATTTGTTTGCGCACTTTATCTGTATTGCCACATAACACCAACAATAAATCGCCTGGTTTCATATTGGCAGCAGTAGCCCATTTTTTTAATTCTTCTTCATTATAAAATTTATCTACAGAAGATTTTAAAGTGTCGTCATTATTCCATCTTAAATAAATTAAACCAGTAGCACCAATCTGAGGACGTTTTACAAAATCTGTTAATTCGTCGAGTTGTTTACGTGTAAATTCTGCACAGTTTTCTGCATTAATTCCTATTATTAATTCGGCATTGTCAAACACGCCAAAGCCTTTTCCTTTTACGATTTCATTCAGTTCAACAAACTGCATTCCGAAACGCAAGTCAGGTTTGTCGCTGCCATACAATTTCATGGCATCGTCATATTGCATACGAGGAAAATCGCCTAACTCAATTCCTTTTACTGTTTTAAAAACATGTTTGATTAAACCTTCAAACATATTCAAGATATCTTCTTGTTCTACGAACGCCATTTCGCAGTCTATCTGCGTAAACTCAGGTTGTCTGTCGGCGCGCAAATCTTCATCGCGGAAGCATCTTGTTATTTGATAATATTTATCAAAACCAGATACCATCAACAATTGCTTAAATGTTTGTGGCGATTGCGGCAATGCATAAAATTGTCCTGGGTTCATTCTTGATGGAACTACAAAATCACGTGCGCCTTCTGGCGTAGATTTTATTAAAAAAGGCGTTTCAATATCTAAGAAACCATTGGCATTTAAGTATGTTCTTACTTCATGTCCAACTTTATGTCTGAAAATAATTTTCTCTTGTACTTCATTTCTGCGCAAGTCTAAATAACGATATTGCATACGCAAATCATCACCGCCATCGGTGTTATCTTCAATGGTAAACGGTGGAGTTTTTGATTCTGATAATATGCGAAAATCGTTTGCCAATATTTCGATATCACCAGTAAGATTTTTTGGATTTTTGTTCGAGCGTTCTACCACTTTTCCTTCCGCTTGAATGACAAACTCACGTCCTAAACGTCTTGCTCTATCAAACAATAAATTATTCGTTTCGTTATTAAAGACTATCTGTGTAATGCCATATCTATCGCGTACATCTACAAACAATAATTCTCCAAAATTGCGTGTGGTTTGCACCCAACCAGAAAGTTGGACATTTTTGTTTACATCAGCAATTCTCAATTCGCCGCAGGTATGACTTCTATACATTTTTTTAAAAGTTGAATGATTAAAATTTAATGTCATTCTCGCGAAAGCGGGAATCTCATTGAGATATTTTGAGATTCCCTTTTGCAAGGGAATGGCATTCTACAAAAATAAGAAGATAAATATTAAAAAGAAGTTACTATTGAAAATAAGCGATTATACTTTATATTTACTCACTATTGCTTCGTAATTTTCAGCAAAATCCATATAAACTTTAGCAATACCATCTTTTAAGTCAATCGTGTGTTTCCAGCCTAAACTATGTAATTTACTTACATCAGTTAGTTTTCTTGGTGTGCCATCAGGCTTTGTCGTGTCGTGTATTATTTCACCTTCATAACCAACAATATCTTTTATCAATAAAGCTAAATCTTTAATGGTAATTTCGTCACCACTTCCGCAGTTTACAAATTCTTCGCCACTGTAATTTTGCATTAAAAAGTATAATGCACTTGCCAAGTCATCGGCATGTAAAAACTCTCTAAATGGCGAGCCTGAACCCCACATGACTACTTGTGGTACATTGTTTAGTTTTGCTTCATGGAATTTGCGAATTAAAGCTGGCAATACATGTGAGTTATTCAAATCGTAATTGTCATTCGGACCATATAGATTGGTAGGCATTGCCGAAATAAAATCGCAACCATATTGTCTTTTATAGCTTTCACAAAGCTTTATGCCTGCAATTTTTGCAATGGCATAAGGCTCATTTGTTTCTTCTAAAAATCCACTTAGCAAATATGATTCATTTAAAGGTTGTGGTGCCATTTTTGGATAAATACACGTTGAACCTAAGAACAATAATTTTTTTACTTTGTGTTCAAAAGAAGCGTGAATGGTATTACATTCTATCATCAAATTTTGATATAAAAAATCGGCGCGATAGATATTGTTTGCTTG
This sequence comes from Chitinophagales bacterium, assembly GCA_020848475.1. Lineage (GTDB taxonomy): Bacteria > Bacteroidota > Bacteroidia > Chitinophagales > JADIYW01 > JADJSS01. The sequence goes on from JADKZZ010000035.1 coordinate 9,531, forward strand.
GATGCCACCCACTTTTGCTGCTGCTACAAAAACATATTCTGGTTTGTTGGCTTCAAACCAAGCATTTACATCAGCTTGATTTATTAAATTTAATTCTTTAGATGATGCTGTTAGGATATTTGAAAAACCTTCGGCTTTCAACTTGCGAACAATGGCAGAACCTACCATTCCATTGTGTCCTGCAACATATATTTTTGCATTTTTTTCCATAAAAGTGATAAGGCATAAGGCATATGTAATAAGTAAAAAATCTTATTACTTATTATTTACCACTTACGACTATTTTATTCGTGATAATTAAAAATTTTATGTCCGCCTTCTAATAAGTATTTATCGCGTTCAAATAATTTTATGTCGTGTTCCATCATATCTTTTACTAAAGATGCTAAATCATGTTTTGGATACCAGCCTAATTTTTTATTTGATTTTGTTGGATCGCCGATTAATAAATCTACTTCTGTAGGTCTGAAATAACGTGGATCGACTGCCACTACTTCTGCGCCAATTTCTACTTGATATTTTTCGTTTGAGCAAGACTTGATATAACCTTTCTCATCAATTCCAGTTCCTTTAAACTCTATCTCGATGCCTACTTCTTTGAAAGACATACGAACGAATTCGCGCACTTCTGTTGTTTTTCCAGTTGCAATTACATAATCTTCCGGTTCAGCTTGTTGTAAGATTAAATACATCGCCTCCACATAATCTTTCGCATGGCCCCAATCGCGTTTTGCATTTAGGTTTCCTAAATACAATTTATCTTGTAAGCCTAAAGCAATTTTAGAAACAGCACGTGTAATTTTTCTAGTTACGAATGTTTCACCTCGCAATGGTGATTCGTGGTTGAATAAAATACCATTGCATGCATAAATTCCATACGCTTCGCGATAGTTTACTGTAATCCAATAACCATACATTTTTGCGACTGCATAGGGCGAACGTGGATAAAATGGTGTTTTTTCCGACTGTGGAATTTCTTGTACTTTGCCATACAACTCAGAAGTTGATGCTTGATATAATTTAGTTTTATTTTCAAGTTTCAATATTCTGATTGCTTCCAATAAACGCAAAGAACCTACAGCATCAACATTGGCAGTATATTCAGGTGTGTCAAATGATACTTTAACATGTGACATCGCACCTAAATTATAGATTTCATCAGGTTGCACTTGTTGAATAATGCGAATTAAATTTGTAGAGTCAGACAAATCGCCGTAATGCATTATAAAATTACGATTATCTATATGTGGATCTTGATATAAATGGTCAATTCTGTCTGTATTAAATAAAGAAGAACGACGTTTGATACCGTGTACTTCGTATCCTTTACTTAATAGTAATTCTGCAAGATATGCGCCATCTTGACCTGTAATACCTGTAATGATTGCTTTTTTCATGATAATGTAAACATCTAAATTAAAACGAAATGCGAAATTACATAATTTTTTCGTTTTTTTGAGGTTAAATGAAGCTAAAAATTGCACTATTCTTATCCGGCTCCGGCAGTAATGCCAGAAACATCTGTTCCTATTTCAAAAATCACAAACAAATTGAAGTGGCAATTATACTCAGCAATAAAGAAAATTCAGGCGCAAAGCATGTAAGCGCTGAGTTTGACATACCTTATTTCATTTTTACGAGAGCAGAATTTTACGACACATCAATTGTTGCAGAAGAATTGAAAAAAAATAAAATTGACACACTTGTCTTGGCTGGCTTTTTATGGTTAATTCCTGCCTATTTACTAGCGCAATTCCCTAATCAAATCATCAATATCCATCCTGCATTGTTGCCAAAATATGGTGGCAAAGGTATGCATGGAAAGTATGTACACGAGGCTGTTTTTTCTAATAACGAAAAAGAAAGTGGCATTACTATTCACTTGTGCAATAAAGAGTATGACAAAGGCGAAATATTATATCAAGCAAAAGTGAGCTTAACGAAGGAAGATAATCCAGAAAGTATTGCTGCAAAAGTACTGCAATTAGAGCATCAACATTTTCCTTTAGTTATAGAAAAATATTTGCTTGACAAATAAAGATTACTCATCATTATAGCATTTTCGCTTATAAGAAAACAGAAGGAATGGTGAAATTTTCATTCCTTTATACTAGTATTTCTATTTAAATACATATGAGATTCCCACTTTCGTGGGAATGACAACATTGCATAAGAATGACAATAAAGCTGTATTTCACAAAGGAAGTCAGCTATTTTTTTTACTTCATAGAACTATTATCTACATAATAAAAAAGCCATACGCAAAACGTATGGCTTTATAATAAAATGAAATAAAATTACAGATTGTATTTTCCGCCTGCTATAATTTTAGCGGCAACTCTACGACGTGCTTCTTTTACGTTTACTGGTTCGTATTTAGTAAAACGTTTCAAGCCCATTAACATAATGCGAAGCTCATCGCCTTCTGCAAATGATTGTAAAGCATCTTTACCAAACACATTGATTTTATTCATTGCATCGTTGAAGAACACTTTCAAAATATCGATATATACATCGTCTGCTTTATCGCCTTTTTCATAGATTTTTTGAACACGCAACAACAATGATTCTGCTGCATAAATTTGAATCAACATATCAGACGTATTCATGATGATTTCTTGTTCGTCTTTCAATTTTGCCATCAATTTTTGAACAGCACCACCAGCTACTAATAAGAACGCTTTTTTAGCATTTTTGATGGCTTTGAATTCTGCTGCAAATTGTCCTTCATCATCGCTGTTGAAATCAGGAACACTCATCAATTCTTTTTGGATAGCCATACCTGGTGTCATCAAATCGATTTTACCAGACATTGCACGTTTTAACATCATATCGATAGACAATAAACGATTGATTTCGCTAGTGCCTTCGTAGATACGTGCGATACGAGAATCGCGGTAAGCACGAGCAGCATTTGTTTCTTCTGAGAAGCCCATTCCACCGTGTATTTGAACGTTTTCATCAACGATAAAATCTAACACTTCTGAGCCTAAAACTTTAACGATAGAGCACTCAATTGCATATTCTTCTGCAGCGCCTAATAATGCTTTAGAGAATTCTTTTCCGCTTGCTAAGTTTTCGTGTTCTAATTTTCCGATATCATTTGCACAACGATAAGTGGCAACTTCTAATGTAAACAATTGAATAGCCATTTCTGCTATTTTATGTTGAATAGCTCCGAAAGTATTTAATGATTTACCGAATTGTGTTCTTTCGCTCGCATATTGAACCGCTTGATTAAACGCTTCACGTGCGCCACCTAATGCTGTTGCACCTAATTTATAACGGCCAATATTTAAGATATTAAAAGCAATTAAATGACCTTTACCTCTTTCGCCTAACATGTTTTCAACTGGAATTCTGCAATTCTCAAAAAACACTTGACGAGTAGATGAACCTTTGATGCCCATTTTGTCTTCTTCTGCACCAAGGTTTAGACCTGGTGTTCCTGCTTCTACTAAGAAAGCGGTAAATTCTTTACCATCTATCTTTGCAAACACAGTGAAAGAATGCGCGAAACCAGCGTTGGTAATCCACATTTTCTGGCCGTTTAAAATCCATTCTTTACCATCTTCAGAAAGCGTTGCTATTGTTTTTGCACCTAATGCATCAGAGCCAGAGCTTGGTTCTGTTAAACAATAAGAAGCAGCCCATTCGCCTGTAGCTAATTTGGGTAAGAATTTTTGTTTCTGCTCTTCATTGCCGAAGTATAAGATTGGCAATGTACCGATACCAATATGACAAATAGATGTGGTAGCAAAAGAACCTGTTCTTCCAAATTCTTCTGCAATGATACAACCTGTAATTACATCTTGGTTCATGCCACCATACGACTCAGGAATGGCTGTTGACAACAAGCCTAATTCGCCTGCTTTTCTTAATAACTCCAAAGACAGACCTGGTGTTTGTTTTTCATATTCTTTAGCACGTGGCATCACATCTTTTTCTACAAAGTCAGAAGCCATAGAGCGCACCATTAATTGCTCTTCTGTGTAATCTTCTGGCGTGAACACTTGTTCTGTGCTAGATTCTTTGATGATGAATTCACCACCTTTTAATGATTTAATTTGTTCGAGTGTTTCCATTTTAAATATTAGGTATTAATTTTTGAGTATTGGTATTAAGTAAGCTAATTTTCATATTAATCTACAAAATACTAGGTACTAAAATTACACACAAACACAGACATGTAGGTAAAATTGTTTTTTATGGAATTGTTAGAGATTTCGATATTTTAAAACCAATTAGGCAATGGCTTTTATGATTTGAATGCCTAGCTATTTAAAAAGTTTTCATTGGCACATTCACTTGTTTGGCAAACTTAAAGCCATTATTAATGGCAAACATTGGATTAAATACTGAAATAAATGCTTTTTCATACCATTTATAACCATTTTTTGCCATTTTGATGCTAGAAAAATGAAATAATTCGCCGAGTAGCGAGCCTAATACTGGTGTGACAATTATGTCTTGGATGCTTGGTTGCTCGATTCCACTTTCGAGAAGATATTCCCAAACCATGCTTTGACCAAAACTAAAAAGGCCTGCTTGCCAAAATTTTGCACCTTGCGAGCGCATTGCATTATAGTAATAAGAACCTTGGTATGGATGTCCAATGTAATTAATATACCAATGATCTTTATCGACTACTGGTTTTTGTGTAAATGCCCTTTTATAATTTTGTCTATAATTTTTAATATTCTCTTTGTCCCAATTACTTACACTTGCGGGAAGCGCAAATAAAATACCCATAGTGGTACCTTGTATGCCTAAAACGATGCCTTCAGCGCGTAAAAATTTACGTCCAAACTTTGTCATTTCATTTCTAAGGATTAGCTTGTTATTTAAGGTATCTCTTTTAGGCGGAAACCATTGCCATTTTTTGTTATTTGAAATTGATTTTTGTATTGAATCTGTATGAGGTAAAAATAAGGAATCACTTTGTGCAAATGAAAGATGTGTAGCTATACAAAATAATATCAAAAAGTAAGTTTTCATACTCCTACGTTCAAGTAATAAGTGTGGTAATATTTAAATAGAAATTGAAGCAAATATTATTCCAAATGAGCAGCAACAAAACTAAGAAAGTCAGTAGCATTTTTTTTCATCATTTTTATTTAGTAAATAATGAGTAGGTGCATGAAAGTAAATTTCAATAATGAAGCAAGTATATTATAACTCACTAAAATTTCAAATTTATTTTCTAATCAATAAAAACAAAAAACGCCAACTTGCTGTTGACGTTTTTCTGAAATAAAATGTAAATATTTTGGTGTTTATTTCAATCTTTCAATAATACCTGCGATGCCTTGTCCGCCGCCGATGCAGGCTGAGACCATACCGTATTTTTTATTTTGACGGCGCATTTCATTAATTAATTGAACAGATAATTTTGCGCCGGAGCAACCCAGTGGATGACCTAATGCAATTGCACCGCCATTTGGATTGATGATATCTGGATTTAAACCTGCGGTGCGAATTACTGCTAATGATTGTGCTGCAAATGCCTCATTCAACTCTATCATTTCGATATCGTCTAATTTCAAACCAGCTTGTTTCAATGCTTGTGGAATAGCCACCACTGGACCGATGCCCATAATACGTGGCTCACAGCCTACTACAGCGCTTGTTACTAAACGTGCAATTGGTTCGATGTTTAATTCTTTCACCATTTTTTCTGACATGACCAACACAAATGCTGCACCATCAGATGTTTGAGATGAGTTACCTGCAGTTACACTTCCTTTAGCCGCAAACACTGCTTTTAATGCTGCCAAGCCTTCTACCGTTGTGTCTTTACGTGGACCTTCATCTGTGTCAACCACAAAAGAGCGTGTTTTTCTTTTATTGTTTTGCAAGTACACTTCTTCCACCGTTACGGGAACAATTTCATCTTTGAATTTTCCACTTTCGATAGCAGCAATCGCTTTTTGGTGCGAGTTGAAAGAAAATAAATCTTGGTCTTCACGAGAGATACCGTATTGTTGTGCTACTGCTTCTGCTGTTAAGCCCATAGAAGAATAGTAATCTGGCGTAGTTGATGCTATGCCATAGTTTAGTACTGTTCTCCAGCCCGTCATTGGCAATAAAGACATTGACTCTACGCCACCAGCAATAATACACTCTGCCATTCCTGCTTTAATTTTTGCTGTTGCCATAGCAATTGTTTCAAGCCCAGATGCACAATAACGATTAACGGTAACACCGCCTACTGAAAGTGGCAAACCAGCGCGCAATACAATCATACGACCGATTTGCATGCCTTGTTCAGCCTCTGGAATAGCATTACCACATATTAAATCATCAATACGTGATGGATCTAAATTAGGTACAGATGCAACGAGATGTTTAACTACATCTGCTGCCAAATCATCTGGACGATAGAAGCGGAAACCGCCTTTTTTTGCTTTGCCAATCGCACTGCGATAGCCTGCTACAATATATGCTTCATTCATTTTTTTAGTATTAAGTAGTGAGTATTAAGTATTAAGATTTTTTTATTTTAATTAATTTATAAATCATTTTTTGTATTTCTTGAATGTTTGTAATAAGTTCTAAACTACCTTCTTGTTTTATATAATTAACATCAACGCATAATAATAGTTGAGTTTCTAATTCAAAACAAGAACCATAAGCCATTTCTAAAAAATAAGCAAACTCTTTCTTTGAACTGCGACTTGCACCTTCAACAATATTTGAAGGTATTGAAACTACTGATCTTCGAATTTGACTTATTAATCTAAACTTTTCAGCACTAGGTATTTGTTCAGATAATACATAAGTAGCTTTAACCAATGCCCTTAATTTTTGCCAAACAATTAATTCTTTAAAATTATTCATTCTTACTACTTATGTCTTATAACTTACTACTAATTTCTTAGTGGTTTACCAGTGGTCAACATCGCTTGAATTCTTTCCAAAGTTTTCTTCTCACCACAAAGTGACAAGAAGGCTTCTCTTTCCAAATCCAATAAATATTGCTCATTAACTGTTGTTTGTGCTGACAAGTCGCCACCACACATAACATAGGCAATTTTCTTAGCGATTTTCGCATCATGTGCAGAGATATATCCGCCGGCAACAAATGATTCTACGCCAACAGTAAGTGTACCTAATCCAGTTCTTCCGAGTACTGTTATATCGCTACGATGTGCAGGTTGTGAGTAGCCTTTTTCGTTTAAACGCAATACTTCTTGTTTTGCTTCTGCAATCAAACGTTTTCCGTTTACTACTACTCTATCTCTGTTTTTACGCATCAAGCCGAAGTCGAATGCTTCAGCAGCAGATGTGGCTACTTTTGCCATTGCAATATTCAAGAAATTATCTTGTAATGTTTGTAAAATTGGATCGCCATTTTTAATGGAATCAGATACTCTTAAAGTCAATTCTTTTGTACCGCCACCTGCAGGAATTAGGCCTACACCTACTTCAACTAAGCCGATATATGTTTCTGCTGCTGCTACCACAACATCTGAGTGCATTGTTACTTCACAGCCACCACCAAGCGTCATGCCGTGAGGAGCTGAAACGACAGGAATACCTGAATATCTGCATCGCATGGTCGTTTGTTGGAATTGGCGTACAGCGATATCTAATTCATCAAATTCTTGTTCCATTGCCAACATAGAAATCATCATCAAGTTAGCGCCAACTGAGAAATTAGTTGCATCGTTTCCGATTACAAGACCTTTGTATCCGTTTTCTGCAATTTCAATAGATTTATTGATAGCTTGTAAAACATCTCCACCTAAAGAGTTCATTTTAGATGTAAATTCTAAATTCAAGACACCATCGCCAATGTCATGCAAAGTACCACCACTATTTTTCCAAACTGGTTTATTGGCACGTAAATTATCTAAGATAATAAATGACTCAGCACCAGGAATTGTTTTATATGATTTTGATTGTTGGTCGTAGTATTTTTTAACACCATTTTCAACCTTGTAAAAAGAGGTATTGCCAGCAGCGATCATTTCTTTTACCCAAGCACTAATACTTAAGCCATCAGCCTCTGCCAAATCGATTCCTTTTTGAATGCCAACGATGTCCCAATATTGGAATGGACCGATTTCCCATGCAAAGCCTGCTCGCAAAGCATCATCAACAGCATATAACACGTCTGAAATTTCTGGAACACGATTAGAAACATAAGCAAATAAACCTGCCAAAGATCTTTTTACTAATTGCGCTCCTTTATCATCCGCTTTGATAAATGCATTAACTTTATCAGATAAATTTTCAGATTTTTTAGAAGCATCTAAAGAAGCAAATTTGGGTTTGCCAGTTGGTTCGTATTGCAAAGTATCTAAACGAAGTGAGAAGGAATTTCTTTTTTCGTCCTTGTAGTAATAACCTTTTTTCGTTTTGTTGCCGAAGAATTTATTATCTAATAAAAATTGCACATAAGCAGGAACAACGAAGGCATTCGCTTGTTCGTCGTTAGGGCAATTTTCTTTAATGCCCATCATTACTTTTGTGCCTGTATCATTTCCTACTAAATCAGACAATTTAAAAGTTCCTGTTTTTGGACGACCAATTGCTGGACCAGTTAGCGCATCTACTTCTTCAATAGTTAAACCCAACTCTTGTGTAAGCTGGAATACTTTTGCCATGGCATATACGCCAACTCTATTAGCGATAAAAGCTGGTGTATCTTTACACAATACAGTATCTTTTCCCAAGAAAACATCGCCATAATGCATTAAGAAATCCACGACATTTTGATCTGTTGTTGGTGTTGGAATAACTTCTAACAAACGCATGTAACGTGGTGGATTAAAGAAGTGCGTTCCACAGAAATTCTTTTGAAAATCTTCGCTTCTGCCTTCCGCCATTAAATGAATTGGAATACCAGACGTATTAGAAGTTACCAATGAGCCTTTTTTACGCAAGGCATCTACTTTTTCGAATACTTGTTTTTTAATATCTAAGCGCTCGATTACTACTTCGATAATCCAATCACAGTCTTTAATTTTAGGCATATCGTCATCAAAATTTCCGAGTGATACTCTTTTTGCTGACTCCGAATTGTAAGCTTGTGCTGGTTTAGATTTTAATGCAAATGTAAAAGCATCATTTACAATTTTGTTGCGCATTTTTGGATTCGCTTTATCTTCTTCTTTTAAATCAAAAGGAACGATATCTAGCAAAAGCACTTCGATGCCAATATTGGCAAAATGCAATGCAATACCAGAACCCATGACACCAGAACCCAATACGGCTACTTTTTTAATTACTCTGTTTGACATACTAATAAATTTCTTTATATAAAATTAGCAAAAGCACGGCTAAAATTCGTCACATTAACCTTTTGTAATGATAACTTAATATTTCCAATGCATGCATTGGAAATATTGGGCAATGTAAATTATTGAAATTGAACATCAAAATATAAAAGGTAAAAGGTATGCCTATTTTAGCTCAGCTAAGGTAAATGCAGCAAAGCGATTGACGAGTCGTTCATAAGCATTTTTTATATATTTTGTATCTTTGAAAATACGAGACATCATCACTGCTCCTTCAAACTCTGCAACTGTTTGCTCTGCTAATTTCATTGCATCGTCTTCATTCGTTATTTCTTTAAAAACAAACGCGACAGCATTTATCCATTCTGTATAGAACGCGCGAATATGTTCCGCAAATTCTGGTATGGCACGAGCGGTTTCCACACCAATATTTCCCATAATGTTTCCTTCTGACAAAAGTGCGCGTTCCGACTTTTTAAACATCTTTTCCATGCGTTGTTGCGGCGACATTGTCACATCATAAGCAATTGAAAATACTTCCTTTTGAAAATATTCGTGAGCATATTTAATCACGGCACTCATCAATGCTTCCTTAGATGGAAAATAGTGATATAAACTTCCTTTTAGTAAGCCACAAGCAGCAGCAATGTCTGCAATAGATGTATTGTGATAACTTTTTTGTCGGAATAATTTTAAAGAATGCTTTAAAATATCATCCAAGCTTACTTTCTGTTTAGGCATTGCTTGATGTATTGTGTTTAAAGATAAGTAGTTTCAGTAATTTATCAAACGTTTGTTTGGTAAATAATGAAAAAATAATAGTATGTGATAGCAATGAAAGTAAATCATGCTGCGCTAAGCAATTTAATTAGACCAGCTAAAATGCCAAATTCTCATTTATATATGGTAAAATAAGCCAATTATTGACCATGTATAAAACCTAAACCAAGATAAATTGAAATAAGAATAACTTTAATTTATTAAAATAAAATGCTGCAACAGCCATCAAAAAGTTGACGCAGTAAATTAGTGGGTTTTTATGTTTCTATATTTCTTTGGGGTGCATTGCACCTCATTTTTTTTTATAAAAAGAAACATATTTCTTAATTTTTCTATATTTTGTAAAGGTGTGCAACTTATATAAACGAATACTTCTATCGAGTTTTTTGCTAATAACAAATGTAGTACTCCATATTACAGTGTTTGGATTAGATGTAACACAAATTCGTTTTGATGTTATCGACATTAAGCAAGGACTTTCGCAAAATAGTGTTTCACATATTTATCAAGATAGCAAAGGCTATATGTGGTTTTGTACTGATGAAGGCTTAAACAGATATGATGGCTATAGTTTTCTGAAATTGGAAAGAATTATTGGCAATGAAAATTCATTGATTTCTAATTTTACGACATGCATAACAGAGTCAAAACCTGGCATATTTTGGATTGGCACTGAAACAGGATTAAGCGTTTATTTGTTTGATGAAAAGAAATTTTTGCATGTAGAAAATCGTGGTCAAATCACAAAAATATTTGTCGAAGACAGTTTCTCCGTTTGGATACAAACACAATACAGTTTGTATAAAATAAGGTTAGTAGCAAACAATAAAAGTGCCAATGATTACACTTTAAACATTGAGCCATTGAATGCTTTAAAATCGGTTATCTGCAAGCTCGATGTCAATCATTTTTTGATTACCGGCAGAGACAATAAGCTATACCTATATGACATAAGAACTAAGCTTTTGCAAAATAAAAGCAAGTATGATATATGGAAAATTATTATTCCTAAACATATCAACGATGTTATAAATGATAGGGAAAATAATTTTTGGTTGGCCACAAACGCTGGATTATATAAAGTCAACAGCCAACAAAACAGTATCGACTCATTTTCAGAAAACAGAAAAAGTATTCATGGTTTAAACGAAAGAATAACAGATGCTGCAGTTGGTAAAATGGGCAATATTTATATTGCAACCGCCAAAAATGGACTAGTCATTTATGAAGCAGAGAAAAATAAATTTAACGAATACCAGAGCGACCCTTACAATACTACTAGTTTGCCTGATAATAAAATTTTGAGTTTATTGACAGACAATAGCAATACCTTATGGGTTGGCACGAAAGGTGCTGGTATAGCCACGTTTTCTCAGTTTAAATATAAATTCAAACACATTACACAAGAAATATTTAAAACAACTTGGCTGACTAATAAATACATATTGAGTTTAGTTGCTGATAAAAATGAAAACATTTGGATAGGTACAGATGGTGGCGGTCTGTTTAAATTTAATGCAAAAGAAAATATTTTCTCAAATTGGAGATACAATAGATTAGCATCATCACTTTCTGATGATGTAGTACAAGAAGTTCTTTTTGATGTGTATGATAATTTATGGGTAAATACATTAAATGGAATCTGTAAATACAATCCAAACAACAATAAATTTACTCGATATTCATTACCTTATACGAAAGCAAAAGAAAGCATTTCAAAAGTATCGACTTATTCGAATGTGCTATTATTTTCATCAAAATCAGGTGATTTTTATGCATTAGACGAGCAGACAATTTTTAAATTCAATTATTTACTTAATCAATTTGAAGCGCTGCCCATTACTGTAGCTAATCAGAATTTTATTCCTAGAAAAATAATTGAAGATATTGATAACACCTGGTGGCTTGCTACATCAATTGGCATCATACACATTGATTTGAATACAGGAATATTACAGAAAGATGCATTAAATGCAATCAATAATAAATTTTTTAAGAACGACCAACTGTATTGTTTAATGCAACATGACGAAGATAGAATTTGGATTGGCTCAGGCAATAATGGCTTATTTCTTTTTAATAAAAAAAAGATGCAGATAGAAGCAAACTATACGGAAAAAGATGGCATGAGCAACAATTTTGTATATGGCATTTTGAAAGATAAAGTTGGAAAAATATGGATGAGTACTAACAGTGGAATTACAGTATTCGATCCTATACTTAAACAATTTAGAACCTTCGATATCAATGATGGTTTGCAGAGCAATGAATTTAATAAAGGAGCATATTACAAAACAGCAAATAATGAATTATTATTTGGCGGAATAAACGGCTTTAACATTATTTCGCCAACAAATATTCCATTTAATAACTACAAACCACTTGCCAATATTACTGGTATAAAAGTAAACGACAGCTTGCTCCTGCCACTTGCTTACAGCAATCAATCAAAACGCGTACGTTTCGCAAACAGTCAAAATAATATCTCATTTGAGTTTGCATCGAGCGACTATGCCAACACACCCAAAAATGTATTTGAATACAAATTAGAAGGATACGAAAAAAATTGGACGCGCACAAGACGCAATCATGCTACATACACAAAACTATCACCAGGGAATTATACTTTCTATGTGCGTGTAAGCAACAATGACGGTCTTTGGTCAGCACAGCCAGCAGCATACTCATTTAGAGTGCGGCCATTAATTTGGCAAACTTGGTGGTTTAAAATAATTGCAGGAATTTTATTTCTCCTTTATGCTTATCAACTCGTTAGCAATAGAATTCAAGCAGCAAGAAAAAAAGAAAAAGAAAAAACACAATTAGCACAGCAAAAAGCAGAGTTTGAAAAGCAATTAGCAGAAATAAAATTGAAATCATTAGTGGCGCAAATGAATCCACATTTTATTTTTAATTGTATGAATTCCATTCAGGCGATGATTTTATCAGACCAAAACATGCAAGCATCAACTTATCTAACTAAGTTGTCTAGATTAGTGCGTTCTTTATTGGAAAATTCTGTCAACACCTTTATTCCTTTAAGTGATGTCATCGAAAATTTAAAGCTCTATTTAGAGTTAGAATCATTGCGCTTTGACCAACGTTTTAACTACGATATTCGCACAGAAAATTTAGACATATATGCCATCGAAATGCCATCTATGTTGATTCAACCTTATGTAGAAAATTCCATTTGGCATGGTCTAATAAAAAAAGAAGGTGAGAAAAATATACAGATTAAATTTTACAGGAATTATAATTATCTGATTTGTGAAATCACTGACAATGGCATTGGTAGAGAAAAAGCGGCAGCATTAAACCTTAAAAAACAGCATAAATCTTTAGGCACTATTATCACTAAAGAGATGTTCGAAACATTGCATAAAATAAAAGAAACAGATTATAGTGTAGAAATCATAGATTTGTACGACGAACAGCATCTGCCTGCTGGCACAAAAGTATGGATACGCATTGAACTTAATTAAAACCACATCACATGGAACAAATAAAAGCAATTATAGTCGATGACGAAAAAAACAATCGCATTGCACTGCACAAATTGATAGAAAAATTTTGTCCGAATGTTAGCATTATATCTGAGTGCGATAGTGTGGACTGCGCTATTTCAACCCTAGAGCAAACGCCACCTGATGTGATATTTTTAGATGTCGAAATGCCTGGTAGAAATGGTTTCGATTTATTAGCACACTTCAATTACCAATGTCCGTTTGAGGTAATATTTACTACTGCTTACAGTCAATATGCCGTCAAAGCCTTTCGCTTTAGTGCATTAGATTATTTGCTCAAACCTGTCGATCCAGAAGAGCTCATTCGTGCCGTTCATAAGCTGTCTCAAAAAATTTCTGATGAAACAAAAAATAAACAATTTGAATTATTAGAACAAAAAATAAGCAATAAGGATTTAGGCAAAAAGCAATTAGCGATTTCTACTTTAGAAGGCATTTATTTTGCGACTTTAGACGAAATCATTCATGTTGATGCGGATTCTTCTTACACCAAAATATACTTAACAAGTGGTGAAATGATTATGTCTTCAAAACCGCTAAAATATTTTGAAGAATTGTTAGAAGATTATGATTTTGTACGTGTGCATCAATCACATATTATCAACCTAAAATTAATTAGACGATATGTGCGTGGTGATGGCGGACAAGTCATTATGCTCAATGGCACAGAAATAGAAGTGTCTCGCAGAAAGAAAGATGATTTATTAGCAAAAATTTCAGAAACTTTATAACATTATGTTTCCAATATTACATACAACACGCTGTCAACTTAGACAATTTTCAGATGATGATTTAGAAAATGTTTTCAAAGGACTTTCACATCCAGACATCATCAAACATTACGGTGTTAGCTATGCTACACTCGAAGACACAAAAGAGCAGCTCGAATTTTTTGCTGATTTAGAAAAAGAAGAAACAGGCATTTGGTGGGCCATCTGTGACATAGCAAGTAATACGTTTTTAGGTGCCAGTGGTTTCAATAATCTTAGCAAAACGCATCGAAAAGCAGAAATCGGATTTTGGTTATTAACAGAACATTGGAGCAAAGGATTAATGACAGAAGTAATGCCTGTTATTTGTCAATATGGATTTGAAAATCTACACTTACATAGAATTGAAGGATTTGTAGAATCAGACAATCATTTATGCAAAAAGGCAATGGATAAATTGGACTTTACATTGGAAGGCACCATGCATGATTGCGAGATAAAGGATGGCAATTTTATCAGCTTAGATATTTATGCAAAAATTAATTCTTAGCTAAAATCTGTTGATTAATTGCTTTTATCAAATCAGGTCCTTCGTAAATAAAACCAGTATATAATTGCACTAAACTTGCACCAGCATTTAATTTGTCGATTGCATCTTGCGCCGTCATGATGCCGCCAACAGCAATAATCGGAATTTTATTTTCTGATTTTTGAGCAATATATTGTATGATTTCTGTTGATTTTTTTGTTAAAGGTTTTCCACTCAAACCACCTGCACCAATCGAATCTATTTTACTTTTTTCTGCGCTTAAATTATCGCGTGAAATGGTGGTATTAGTTGCTACAAGTCCAGCTAGTTTTGTTTCAAAAACAATCTCCACAATATCGTCTAATTGTTCCTTACTTAAATCAGGAGCTATTTTTAATAAAATGGGTTTGGGTTTTATTTTTTGCTGATTGATTTCTTGCAAAGTAAACAGTAATTGCTTCAATGGTTCTTTCTCTTGCAATGCCCGTAAATTCGGTGTGTTTGGCGAGCTTACATTCACCACAAAATAATCGACTACATCATACAATTCGTGGAAACATTTTACATAATCGTCCGTTGCATTTTCATTAGGTGTAATTTTATTTTTTCCAATATTGCCACCAATGATGATTTTTGTTTTTTTGTTTCTGATTTCTGATTTTAAGATATTTTCTTTCACCACGCTCATGCCTTCGTTATTAAAGCCCATTCTATTGATAATGACTTCATCTTGAATGATGCGAAACAAACGAGGTTTGTCATTTCCAGGCTGTGCTAATGGTGTTACTGTTCCTATTTCAACAAAGCCAAAACCTAAAGCGGCAAATGCGTCAATACATTCAGCATTTTTATCCAAGCCAGCTGCCAAGCCAACTGGATTTTTAAATGTGAGTCCAATGACTTTGCGCTCAAGTTTTTTGTCTTCTACTGCATATAAAAACTTAAAAATAGATTTTACAAAAGGCAACTTTATCAAAAACTGGAGCCATTGTAAGGTAAGATGGTGCGCCGTTTCGGCAGCTAATTTGAATAAGAAGAAACGAATAATTTTATACATAGTGTAAAAATAACACTAAAAGCATAAATGATATAAAATCAAATGGTAAATTATACATCATTTGTCCATTAGCTAATCAGCTAATTTATTTTATCTTTACTCTATGCAAAAGCCACTTGCCGAACGCGTTCGACCTCAGACTTTATCTCAAATAATTGGGCAACAACATATTCTTGGTGAAGGCAAACCTTTGCGCAACTTATTGGAAAAACAGAAGCTTCATTCGCTCATTTTTTGGGGTCCGCCTGGTGTTGGAAAAACGACTTTAGCAAGAATTTTAGCATCACAAGCCGGGCTTCCTTTCGAACAACTAAGTGCCATCAATGCTGGCGTAAAAGAATTGCGTAGTGTGATTGATGAGGCAAAAACTTTTGGAGCCAAAGTTCTATTTATTGATGAGATTCATCGCTTTAATAAATCACAACAAGATGCGCTTTTAGGAGCAGTAGAAAATGGCACCATTATTTTAATCGGCGCCACAACTGAAAATCCATCTTTTGAAGTAAATGCTGCATTGTTATCGCGCTCACAAGTATATGTATTGAAATCCTTAGAAGCAGAAGATTTGAAAAAAATAGTAGATACCGCTTTACAAGAAGATGAGATTCTAAAACAGGAAAAAATTATTGTCAAAGAATACGACGCGCTCTTTTATTTTTCAGGTGGCGATGCACGAAAATTGTTGAATATTTTAGAATTAGTATGCGAAAATTTGAAAGCGGATAAAACGATAAACAATACTCTTGTTGAAGAAATTATCCAAACCTATATTGCCCGATATGATAAAAGTGGCGAACAGCACTACGATATCATTTCTGCATTTATAAAATCTATCAGAGGTAGCGATCCAAATGCCGCTGTGTATTGGATGGCACGCATGATCAAAGCTGGCGAAGATCCAAAATTTATTGCACGGCGCCTGCTTATTTTGGCAAGTGAAGATATTGTCAATGCCAATCCTAATGCGCTTTTGCTGGCCAATGCCTGCTTTCAAGCAGTCACTACGTTGGGATATCCTGAATGCAGAATTACTTTGGCGCAATGCGTTACGTATTTAGCATCTTCACCAAAAAGCAATGCGAGTTATATGGCCATTAATGATGCATTAGCATTGGCAGATAAAACAAGTCAGCTTTCTGTGCCTTTGCATTTGCGCAATGCACCGACTAAGTTGATGAAGAATTTAAACTATGGTAAAGATTACCAATATGCACATCATTATGAAAATAATTTCGTGAATATAGAGTTTTTGCCAGCAGAAATTAGTGGTACAAAATTTTATGAACCAGGAATAAATGCGAGAGAAA
>JADKZZ010000036.1 GCA_020848475.1 Chitinophagales bacterium
CATAAGCACTAGCATTTTCAGTAGGTGTGCGCATATAGCGTTCTGTATAAATCGTGTTGTATAATTTCCAATTCGTAATAGGTGCTGCTGCAATTGCTGTTTTAAATATGGAATTGGGTTGCAATAGACAGTTTGCTGCCAAATAGCCACCATAACTCCAGCCATAAATACAAACATTATTTTTGTCAATTGGAAATTGATTACATAAATATTGCACTGCTTGTGTTTGGTCTTCCGTTTCTAATTTCCCCAATTGTTTAAATGTCGCTTGCTTAAATTTTTTACCTCTGCCGTCAGTACCTCTATTGTCTATACAAGCAACAAAATAACCTTGTTCGGCCAAAAAATTAAAGAATAAATCTCGCGTGCTACTCCATTTATTTTCGACAGATTGACTTTCTGGTCCTCCGTAAGTGTATATAAATAAATGATATTTCTGAGTGGTATCGATTGTTTTTGGAGTGATGAGCCACGCATTTAGATAATTATCATTATTCGGAATTTGAATGAACTTTTTTTGTGGAATATTTTCTGTTTTCTTCTGAATGTCTTGATTGTTTACTAAGACAATAGATGCCGTGTCGTTTGTATTTCGTATGCTATATGTTGGCGGCGTAGTTGCTGATGAAAATTGGTGTAAGTAGCGTGAAAAATCTTTAGCAAAAATAGCACTATTGCTGCCATTCTGATTGGATAGTTTTTCTTTGTCGTGTGTGATTTGATGAATACGATAAATAGCAGTTTCTATCTCATTTCCTTCATTGCTTTGATAATATATCCAATGATTTGTTTCATCAATGCCATATAGTTGTTTTATCTCGTAATTTCCATTTGTAATTTGTTGTAATAGCTTTCCATTTTCATCATAATGATAGAGATGATTGTATTCATTTTTAGCGGAAGTAATAATAAAGGAATTGTTGTTTAAAAATGTGAGCGCAATAGGAATATTTACATAGGCAGTGTCCGTTTCAAGGTATAGCTGTCTTGTCTTTTTTGAGCTTGTGTTATAGGCTACTAAGCGCATCGTATCTTGGTTTCTATTCATTAAGAGCATTATTAATTCAGTGCCGCTTTTATTCCAATAAATGCGTGGAATATATTCGTATGCATAGGGAATCGTAACCGTTTTTGTTTTCTTATTTTTTAATTGGTAAATATGTACACTCAGCTTGGCATTTTTCTCGCCAACTTTTGGATATTTGTAGTTAAAATAATTTGGATATTGCATATCGTAATATTCTGGAATGCTAAAGGTTTTCACTTCGCTTTCATCAAATTTTATATAAGCAATCTGATTGCTTTTTGGATTCCATTCGTATGCTTTTGATAAAGCAAATTCCTCTTCATTTACCCAATCACCTTTGCCGTTAATAATCTTATTCCATTCGCCATCTGATGTGATTTGTGTTTCCCTATTATTGTCAATATTCTTATAAAATATGTCGTTGTTACTGATGTAAGCAATGAATTTGTCATCTGGAGAGAAGGAAGGAAAAAGTACTTTGTTGCTATTTATTGGCTGAAGCATACCACTGCTATCGCTAATAAAATAACGACAAGCAAGTGAATGTCTAAATAAAGGTGCACAGTCTGTTCTTGCAAGTATATACTTGTCAGTGTTTGAAAATGAAACATCTCGAATAGCACTTGAAGTACTTTTTTTGCTTATTTTCCAGCCATTTATTTTTTTATTTTCCTTGTTGTAAAATTCAAGTAAAGTTTCATTTTTTTCATTAAGCACTTTGATATAATTGGATTGTTGATGTAAAAATTGTATTGTAGGTGAGGGCTGAAGTTTATATTCTTGTTGTAAAAAAATAGATTCTAAGCTCAATTGGCTAAATACTTCATTCTTAGTAAAGAAAAATAAAAATATTGCAACTATTTTAGTGGTGAATTTCAATGCTAAACTATTTTTATTAAAGTTACGTTTTAGTATAGATTTATCTAATTTTATATCATGCAAAAATTCTATCTTTTACTATACGTTGCTTTTTTTATGAGTGGCAGCCATTTATTTGCACAGGAAGAAATATACGACAGTCCGATACGCATTATGGACACTTTGGAACGTAATCCAGATAGTAAGAAAGGCAAAGAAAAACCGGATAAAATTGATGTAACAGATGATGCAAAAACGGCATTGGAGAAGAAAAAAGAAATGCTGAATAGGTTGAGAATAGGTGGAAACTTCGGCTTGCAGTTTGGAAGTTATACCTACATTAATTTGTCGCCAACCGTAGGTTTTATGGCAGTTAAGAAGCGTTTAGAAGTAGGTGCAGGCCCGATATTTATATATCAACGATTTAGGTATACCAATTTTACTTCTTATAATTTCTTTGTGTATGGTGCTGATGTATATACACGAGGTTTTTTGTATAAAGGCCTATATTTAGAAGCACGTTATGATGCAGTAAATAAGCCTTCCTATTATAATTTAGATAAGAGACTTTGGGTGCATCATCTCTTACTAGGGGCAGGCTATGCTGTTGAGGTTGGCAAAGTCGGAGTTTTTAATATTTCTTTGATGTATAATGTTCTGGATAATCAAGAATCTATTTATCAAGGTACGTTCAGCGATAAATTTCCTTTAATACTTAATATGGGCTTTGGTTTCGGTGTAGGTGGAAATTAAAATGAGCTTATTTCATAAGAAATAAGCTCACCAAAATTACACTACTATAAATATTTACGGACGATTTTGTGTATCGTGTTTTTGCTCGTAAATATTATTCGATGCCTTATCTTGTTTGTATTCAATTTTTGCTTTCTCTTGTGCAGTAATAATTCCATCAGCTTTTGCTGCTTGCTTAGCTTGCTGTATGTTGTTTTGTTGTATTTCTAATTTAATAGCCTCTTTTTTTGTGAGTTCGCCACTTTTTACGCCATTGTAGATTCTTTCTTGTTGATGAATTTGTCTATTCTTCGCATGTGGCATTGTTCCGCCTGCAAATGCGATTGATATGCCAAGTGCATTAATAATAATTGCTGTGATTACATTCTTTGTTTTCATGATGTTCATTTTAAATGATTAATTAATTGTTTGCTACTTTGACTGCAACAATTGTCAATGGTTTAAAATGAATATAAAAATTATGCTACGCTTAAATATTTTTTGCATCCTCGTGTTAAATATAACAAGGAAAAGACCATGGCATATACAATAATTTTTTGAGCTGTTTGTTGAACGTAGGGTACTGTTTTCGGACTTGGACCAAATATCATCAATAATAAATAGAGTGCAATTGAAACCACAATTATCATTAATACATTGCCATATTTATTAGGCAAAATATGATGTTGCCTAACAAGAAATGTGTATGAAAAGCTCAATGGAATCAAGGTGCCAAAAGCAGCATATACAAAATCCATGTGTTGTGGCAACACTAAATCGCAAGGAGTGAAAGCAATGCCTGTTAATAAAAAAGGGAAAATGCTTCCACTGATTAATGCGATATAATACAGTGATTTATTTAGTTTGATGCTGTCTGTGCTTTTTAGAAAATAAATATTGAAAACAAACATCGCGATGGAATGTATTACCAATGCTAATTCAAAACCTATAAAAGATATCCATTTCGTTTCGCCAGTATGTGTGCGCCATCTGCCTAATTCTGAAAAAAAATTATTGAAGAAACTATATCCTTTTGTATTATGGTCGAGTATAGTGCCACCAGGGAAAAAGAACATCGCAATGGCTGTCAGTACTAAAAATGAAATACAGCTAATTTGTAATAGTTGAAAGGGGAAAGGTATTTTCTTCATCAATTAAAAATAAGAAAATAAACGCATTGTCGTCAAATATTAGATAAAGAAAAAATCCGTTCGCATAGAACGGATTTTATTATTTCAAAAGTGTATTAAATCTTACACGTCAATTTTTGCATATTTTGCATGTGTTTCGATAAATTCTCTACGCGGTGGCACCTCATCGCCCATCAACATAGAGAAAATATTGTCGGCTTCTGCTGCGCTTTCTATTGTTACTTGTTTCAGCGTTCTTGTTTCAGGATTTAATGTCGTTTCCCAAAGCTGTTCAGCATTCATCTCACCTAAACCTTTGTAACGTTGTACGTGTACGCTGTCTTCTCTTCCTTCTCCAGCCAATTCTTTTATAAAGCGCTTACGTTGCTCATCGTTCCAAGCATATTGTTGCTTGTTGCCTTTTTTTACTAAATACAAAGGCGGCGAAGCGATGTAGATATATCCATTTTCGATAAGTTCTTTCATGTGTCTGAAGAAGAACGTAAGAATTAAAGTGGTGATGTGAGAGCCATCAACGTCGGCATCGCACATGATGACTATTTTATGATAACGTAGTTTTACGATATTAAGTGCTTTTTCGTCAC
>JADKZZ010000037.1 GCA_020848475.1 Chitinophagales bacterium
TATTGACGGCGTATTTATATCTAAGCAATGCAATAGGTTTTGTAATTACTACAATTTCCGTTGCTTTTTGGACATCGATATTGCATGAGCTAGAGCATGATTTAATACACTTCATGTATTTTAAGAAGAATAAATTTATACAAGATTTGATGATGCTCGGAGTTTGGGTTTTTAGGCCAATGACGATAAATCCATGGCTAAGAAGAGAAATACATTTTCACCATCATCGTGTCTCTGGCACACGCACGGATATTGAAGAGCGCGGCGTTACTAATGGCGAGCCTTGGTCGTTTAAACGTTTTATCACCACAGCTGATATTTTTTTAGGTGGTGTTTTGCGCGGTAATGTCATTAGAAAAGATATTATCGATGCTGTCAAAAAAGGTGAGTTGCCCAAAGCACAAGCGCTTGAATTTAAAAAGGTAAAGCTTTATGGCATGTTGCCATTTACACTTTTATTGTATGCAATCTGGTATGTTTTTTTAGCACATTATACTATTCATTTTATTACACAATTGATGGGCATTTCCTATCAATCGCCAGCATGGTTACAATCGCAATTTACTTGGATAAATCCTTTGGTGGCGATATTAATTTTTCCAAATTTATTCAGAATGTTTTCGCTACACTTTATTACATCAAATATGCATTACTATGGCGATGTGGAAAGTGGCAATGTGATGCAGCAAACACAAGTGTTGAATAAATGGTATTTTATTCCATTTCAACTATTTTGTTTTAATTTTGGAAGCACACATGCGATTCATCATTTTGTAGTGAATGAAACTTTTTATGTGCGCCAATTAACAGCTGCTACAGCACACAAGGTAATGCGAGAGCAAGGCGTTCGATTCAATGATATCGCCGCTTTTAGACGTGATAATCGTTTTTACGAAAAACAATTACATCCAGCCTAGCTAGAAAATATTAGGCAATAGTCTTGTTGTTTTTTTCTAAAGAATCTAAGAATTCTTTTTTCTTGCGTTTAGAAATTTCCACTTTGCTACCGTCAGTCATGATAGCCAAATTGTCGCCATGATCGATTTCTTTCATGTGTGCAAGATTAATTAAATGCGATTGATGTATGCGTAAGAAATTATAAGACAATAATTTTTCTTCGAAATTTTTTAATGTTTTTGCTACTAGTACTTTTTTATTGCCCACTAAGAAAAACAAAGTATAATTGCTTTCTGATTGTAGGCGAACAATATCATTGACTTTCAAAAAAATCATGCCGTCTTTTGTAGGCACCATCAATTTAGAATCTTGCTGTTGTTCTTGTTTTATTTTATCGAGATAGCCTTGTAGCTGTTCCGCTTGTTTGAGTGTCTCTTTTTCTTCCAAACGTTTTGCTACTTTCTCGATAGCCTTTTTTAATTCTTTTTCTTTTATCGGTTTTAATAAATAATCAGCAGCATTATTTTTAATGGCACTGATGGCATATTTATCATGTGATGTAGTAAAAATAATTTCGAAGTCAGTAGATTCTAATTCATTTAATAAATCAATACCTTTTCCGTCTGCTAATTCAACATCTAAAAAAATCAATTGAGGTCGCACACTTGGCAATATCTTTTTTGCTTCTCTTTTTGAATTGCAAACACCATCAACACGAATGGAAAATCCTGTTTCCTTAATGGCATTTTTTAATATTTCCTGAAAGATTGGCTCGTCTTCAATTATTACGGCACTAATCATAATTTGTAATTGCGTATGCTAAATATATTGAATATTGATTAATTTTAATAACTTTTCATCATTTCTTTTATGTAATGACATCAAAGTTTAAAATTAAAGCATCATCATTGTCTGACGACGAAGTGCGCGAATTATACGCTAAAGCAGCCGTATGCAAACAAGAAAAGAATTATATAGATGCGCTGGATTTTTACAATAAAATTATCGACTATAAAAATTCGGAAGAATGTGTGGAATGTGCTAAAGTATATGAAGATATAGGTGATATTTATTTTGAACTAAAAGATTTTCAAAAAGCTTTCGAAAACCTTGAAAAAGCATTACATATCTATGCAGATAATGAAGAGTATGAACTGCAATTAAATCAATATAAAAAAATTGGTAGCTTGCAACAAGGCATTTGGCAGTTTAAAAAAGCGATTGAAATATTCCATCACGGATTGAGTTTAGCGACGCGACTAGATAAAAAAGAAAAAGTATTAGAGTTTGAATTACTATTAGGAAATGTCTTCAATTGGGCAGATCAGTTAGAAGATGCCGAACAATATTTGGTGAGCGCCATTGAAAAAGAAAAGCGAATTAATTTGCCTTTGATAAAGCTTCGCGCACACGTTAGTTATGCGATTCTACTACGCAAAATGAAGCAGTTTCAAAAATCAGAAACGTATTTTAAAATGGGTATTCAATTGTCTTCGGAAAACAACAATGCCTACATGATGGACATCACCAAAAGTTATGGTGTATTGAAGTACGAAACTGGACATTACGAACATGCAGAAGAATTGTTAGTGAAAGCTGAAAAAAGCGCAGAATTTGAAGGCAATGACGCCACTCGTGCCGTTATTTTTGAATACTTAGCGATGTTATATGAGTATAAGAAAGACTATGAAAAAGCATATCACTATATCAATAAATTTTATGGCAGAAAATTAGAATTATTAGAGAAAGGTTATTCAGATGACAATAATATTTTGCAAGCAAAAATAGGCTTGGAAACGGCCAAACGAGAACGTGTAATCGCTGAGGAAACAGCAAAAGCAAAAAGTTTGTTTATTGCTACTATATCACACGAGATTCGAACACCAATGAATATCATTTTAGGTACAGCTGCTTTGATGTTGAATGACAGTCCAAAGCCTGCACATCTAAAATATTTACAAACTTTAAAAAAATCAGGCGAGAATTTACTAGGCATCATCAATGATATTTTAGATGTTTCAAAAATTGAAGCAGGAAAATTAGAAGTCGAATATGAACCTGTTGAATTGTCCACACTCTTCGATGAAATCATTTCTATTTTAGAACAAACGGCACACGAAAAACAACTATCCTTGAGTTATACTGTTGATGAAAAAATCAACTTTGCCATCATGTCTGATCCATTGCGGCTTACACAAATTATTACGAATTTAATCAGTAATGCGATCAAGTTTACAGCGCAAGGAAGTGTGCATTTGTCGGCAACTTTATTGCCTAATGATAAGCTGCAAATCGTTGTGCGCGATACAGGCATGGGCATTCCTAAAGACAAGCTGAAAACTATATTTGACCAATACGAACAAGTACGCACAAAAGTGCAGAAAAAATATAAAGGAACAGGTTTAGGTTTGGCAATCGCCAAGAAATTAGTAGAAATGATGCAAGGCAATATTGAGATAAAAAGTAAAATAAATATAGGCACAAGCTTCATCATTACATTGCCAATCGAAAAAGCAGCCATACAGCAAAAAGTCGATATTGCTACTTTAAAACGCGATGCAGCTTTCTTAAGCGATAAAGTAATTGTAATCGTAGATGATGTTGAAGACAATAGAACTGTAATTCGAGAAACACTTAAATTTTTTAATCCTGCCGTAGTTACTCACGAGGCCGCAGATGGACAGCAAGCGCTTGATTTATTGTTACAACTTACAAACGTGCACCTTGTCATCATGGACTTAGATATGCCTGTTCTAAATGGCTTTGAAGCTTTGTCTGCCATTCGCAAGCATAAGAAAATTAAAAAATTAAAAGTACTTGCCAGTACAGCAAGTTTGATTACAACTAGTGATGATGAATTTATAGAATTTGGCTTCGATGCGTACTTGCCTAAGCCTTTTGAAATCGATAGTTTTTTCTTGCTTTTAGAGAAATTCCTACAATAATTTTTATTTCAATAAAATGAAATTATTGAAATTAATCTCTAAGATTCAAACCAACGACATCTTCATAAGCAACATAGAGCGCACATATAGAGCTTGGAATTGTTACCAATAAACCAACGACCAAACACAATGCACCGGCTGCATTAAATAGACCAAGCAAGAGTAGAAACCCTAACCAATTAAAGAACTTTTTGCTTATTAATTTTCTGCTAAGGTCTAATGCTTTTATTGGTTCCATCTTTTCAAATAATACAAAAAATGTAGCGAATAAAAACAAAACGGAAATTGCAATTGATGCAATGCCAACAAGGCCAGCGCGTCCAGCAAAGCCCGTCATAGATTGCGAAAACGCAGAGATATCGCCAAAATTACTGATGTTGATTTTTGGTGTAATGCCTAAAAATGCCATTTTAA
>JADKZZ010000038.1 GCA_020848475.1 Chitinophagales bacterium
GAAAGGCGAAATTACAGCATCAAAACATCGTAGTGAGATATGAAATTACTGCATTAATCCTTCAGGTATTTGTGCGCCTAATTGTTTTGCTGTCGCAACATCTTGTTGTTGTGCTGAAGTAGTGCCTAATAATCTTTGAACGTGTGCTCGTCCAACATAATAAATTCCATTGGTATTATTCAACGCAATTGCTTTATTAAAATCGAGCAATGCTTCCTTGTTTTTGCCTAATTGCACGTAGCAAACACCACGTTCGTAGTACATATCAGCATTGCTAGGTTGAAGCATTATATAGGCATCTCTATCTTTCAATGCCAAATCAAAGCGGTTCATTTGCGCATGCAAAATCGCTCTATTAGAATAGCCATTCAAATTATTAGGATATAAGGACAAGCCCTTATTGAAGTCGAGCAATGCTGTATCTAGTTTGCCTAGCATTGCATTTACTGCTCCTCTATTAACATACATTTCGCCAATCAACTTATTGTCTTTATTTTGCGTTGGCGGATAATTTATTATAGCCTGATTGTAGGCTGTTAATGCTTTCATTAAAATGGATTCTCTTTGCACGGCGTTTAATGTCGCAGAAAAAGAACTATCTGTATATGCTTTGGCAAGATTATTATACGTTGTAGCATCAGTAGCTTGTAACATTAATGCTTGCTGATAATTCTCAATGGCCTTCTGTCTGTTTTTCTCTGTGTCTCTATAATACTCTGCCGCATTTTTCCATGCAGTCGGACTATTCGGATAATATGATTTTACTTTTTCCCAAAGCGTTCCACCATTTTGCCACACCTTTTGTTGTTGTATTGTCAAATAGGCAAATAGACATAAATAGGCAGCAATACACAACTGTATTAATCGAATTTTCGTAGGATATTTACCGACCAATTTATCATAGTAAAAAGAAGTAATAAAAAACAATCCGATGTATGCAATGTAGGTAAACCTGTCTGCCAAAAATCCTTGACCGGCGCCCACTATTTGCAATAAAAACATGACATTGAAAGTGAAAAACAAAATGCCAAACAACAATGCATGTAATTTTTTTCTCCAAGTAATAAATATCGAGCCTAGTAATAGCATCGGAACGATAATTAAACATACGTATGCAATTATTGGTAATGTTGGCTCGTAAGGATACAATGGCGACATCTTATATGGAAATATCCATTTAATCGTATAGATAGCGTAAGCATAAGCACCTACGGCAAGTTTATCGACAAAGCTATATGTAACAGTTGTGTCCGTTGATTGTAAAGAGTTGGCTTGTTGTAAAAAATAAATATTTATCAAACCAAAAATCAATGACAATAGCCACCATGGCAATTTTTCAAATACAGCAATTTTTATGCTTTTCCAATCTCGTTTTAAAAATATGTCAATTGCAACCATGCTTAGCGGAATAGTGACGGCTTGCACTTTGGAGAAATAAGAAAAAACAGAACAGAGAAGGGCAATAAAATACCATTTTTTTTTGCTGTTTTTTGTTTGAATGTATGTAAGATAACTATACAATGTTGCCAAGAAAAACAAGCCATACAATACATCTTTTCGTTCGGTAATCCAGCTTACAGATTCTACGCGCATTGGATGTATGCCAAACAGCAAAGCGCCAATAAATGCTGCTGTTTTGCTTATGCCTAGGCGATTAAAAATCAGAAAAACAAAGAGTGTACAGGCAAGATGAAGGCACACATTATTCAAGTGAAAAGGAAATGGATTTTCTAAAGGATTTGGTGCAAAGAAATATTGCTCTATGGCAAACGTAAAAATCGGCAATGGATTGTAATTGCCGATGACATGTGTAGAAAATATTTGTTTCACAGCCGACCAACTCCATGTAGTAGCAAATGGCTTAAGTGAAGCGTTTTCGTACACATTAAAAGCATCGTCCCAATTGACGAAATCAGCTGACAAGCTGGGCAGAAAGACGATGCCTGTAATCAGTATCGAAGCAATAATTGCAAGATAAGTATATTGCTTTGTATTGGCTTTTACGGCAGGTTTTGGTGTTGGATTCGATGGAATTGATTTCGGCTTATTTGCTTTTTTTGACATCTTTGTTTTTGTCTTTTATTTGAAAAAATTAGCCTCCACAACCAATCAATCTGTTTGGATTTTTCTTTACAAGCTCATCCAATTCAGGCATTAGCACAAATGGCAACTGCATGTCAACAGCAGCAATCTCTTTGTGTTCGTTTGTCGCAACTGTGCTATTTTTTTTAGGAATAATTGTAATCAATTTCTTTTCTTTCCTAGATTTTTTCATACTTAAAATTAAACATTTATCTTTATAATTATATGCATCGCTTCATACAACGATATACTGGATTTTTGCGTAACATTCGCATTTTACATTATCTCTATAATTTTCTTCATCAAAAAGGATTAAAACACAACCAGCACTTATATCCATTTTTTGGCATTAACAAAAGTATTTATAGCAGCATTTCGCATAAAGATTTTATTGGAAAGAAGGCAAAAGCACCTTGGTTAGATGCAATTGTAAGCGAAAAAGACATTCAAAATCATCCAGAATTTGGTTGTTTCCCGACAAACATTGAAGCACAATTAATGCAATGGAAAAAAAATGGTTTTATCATTTGGGAAAATTTCTTAGATACAGAAACCGTCGATATTATCAATGGAGAAATAGATGCACTGCTAGAGAAAAATAGTGTTGGATTTAATTATACGAATACTAAAATTTTTAACGCCTATAAGCATGCTTTTTCTATTAGAAAAATAATGAAAGACAAGCGTTTGCTACAATTATTTTCATTTATACTCAATAGAAAAGTCATTCCGTTTCAGAGTATAAATTTTTTGAAAGGAAGTGAGCAACGTGCACATTCTGATGCGATACACATGACAACGTTTCCACAAGGCAATCTGTTGGCGGCATGGTTTGCATTAGAAGATATCAATATAGATCAAGGTCCTTTGTCCTATTATATTGGTTCGCACACTTTGCCATACATTACGAATGCTGACTATGGAAATAGTGCTAACAAATGGATGCTTGATGGCGAAGCCAATGAGAAATATGAAAAAAAAATAGCTCAAATTATCCAAGAACAACATTTGCAAAAAAAGATAATAACGATAAAAAAAGGTGATGTATTTATCTGGCATGCTAATTTATTACACGGTGGCGAACCTCAATTAAATAAGGACTTAACGCGCAAAAGTATGGTCGTGCATTATTTTGCTTCAGATGTTATTGCTTACCATGAAATTAGTGAGCGACCTGCAATATTTGATGTGGAATTGGTCGGTGAAATCGAAGATGATTTTTACAAAGGACAAACGCATTTGCTTTAGTCATTTTTTAGAACTCAAGAATGTTCTATAATACATATAAGCGACTCCTGGAATTAATATTATATACAGCTTAAAATAGGACGTTGCACTCATGTACGTTTTTCCATAAACATAAACAGCAACAATAAACACAATAAAAACAATCGTCAGAATTTTTGCGAAAATAGTTTCGTAAAAAGTTTTTTTTCTTTCTATCTCCAACACCGGAACCTCAGTGTGTATTGATGCTGTAGCTTCTTGTTTACTGCGTTGTGCTTGTTCATTATGTAGTTTTGTTTTCTCCAGAAATACAGTAAGAAATGCACCAAAGGCAATGCTCTGTTCGCCGTAATTATCATTAAATTCCCAAGTATCGCCATTCTTAAAATAAATCGTTACAAACTGATATTCGCCACGATATCGACCTTTATCTGTTCCACTTTTGTAACTTTTTATATCATTCCAAGTGTATATTTTATTGCTGTTTTTTCTAAACAGGGCACTCTTTGAGGATAGATTTCTTTCTATCGTATTGTCCGTAATGGTAAACGTAGCTTCGCTCATCAGTAAATAAATGATTAATGCTATTAATCCTACTAATGCTACAGTACTTAACATTTCTGGAGCATCAAAATAAATCAAAACATACATAACATTCAGCGCTATGCCACATGCAATAGCAACGCTTGCCCATATGCCAAATGGTAAAATTCTACAATTGTATTTAACTAGTATTCCTGACATGTGTTACCACAACTCTTCTTCGCTAATGTCTGCTGCTGGGTTGAACTGGAAAAGTTTACGCGTTTCTATTTTTTGTTTTTGTCGAGCTATAATTAAGTCAGTAATTATTTCTGCTGCATTTTCGCCTTTATGTTCTATCATCAGCTTGCGCACTTTATCTTCATGCACATCAATTCTATACAGCAAATATAACAAGTGTTCAAAATCGTTATTGATCCAATTATTTATTTTTTCGATAATAAAATTTCTGAATTCCGAAAAGGAATGGAAGCTAATGTCGTTTTCTTCTAACAACTGCAAAGTATATTGTTGAATTTTTAAGTCGTCTTCCATAAAAAAATAATTGCAAAAAAATCTTATTTATTCATACGCTAACAGCAATACATCAATGGTCATTGCCGTTTTTTATACTATAATTTTTTCTATTCCCATACCAAACAATGCAAAATCAAATCTCACAGGATCATTTTTGTCAAGCATACTTAAGTTACGCGTTAATTCTGTAACTGTCAACCAATCTCGCTGTTTTCTTTGTATTAAATTTAGTTGTCTCGCATAATTTTCTACGTGCACATCTAGTGGGCACATCAACATAGCTGGTTTTATTTGCTTCCACAATCCAAAGTCAACACCCTGCTTATCACATCTAACCATCCATCGCAAATACATGTTTAATCTTTTGCATGTCGATTTGTTTGCTGGTGACGAAATGTGTTTCTGTGTACGTTGTGGTGCCATTTCTAAAGCAAAAAAAGCTTGTTTGAATTGGTGCAATCCATCTTCAATAGTATTGGCAACAAACAAAGTTTCGAGCGACTTATTTTTTGAATAATAATGATGAAGAAAATGGATAAAATACAATACGTCCGTTGCATTAAAAGTGCGATGCACAAAACTTGTAAAAGGTTTGAGATCTTTTGGTGAATGATGTAAAATAAAATCGTGTGGATGATTGTCCATCAATTTCATTATTTTATTACAACTATTGATAATTGCTTTTCGATTTCCCCATGCCAACACAGCAGCAAACAAGCCTGCAATTTCAATGTCTTGCAATGAAGAAAAGCGATGAGGAATGGAAATTGGATCGGCGTCAATAAAATTTTTATTATTGTATTTGTCGTGATAGAAATTTAGTAGGTCTATGGTGTGTTGCGAAATCATATGCGTTTATCTTTATTCTCTGCTGCTTGCTCACTTGCATTTTTAAGAATATAGAATACTTTTTTTCCTGCTATCCAAACACCAATTATGGAAAGCAATGACAATGCTGGTATGTTTTTTTGAAAAAGAAAAAAGTCATATGCGCCGTGCAATAAGGTTGGATACACTAAGGCTTTACGAATCAAATCATCTTTATGTGTGATATCAAATTTTGCTTGTCCAATATAATAGCCCATTACAATAGCAAAAATTGCATGTGCAGGTATTGCTGTAAGCATGCGCATTAATACTATTCCTATTCCACCTTCAGCTACGTAAAATATATTTTCGAATGCGGCAAAACCCATGCCTATCATAACAGAATAAACAATGCCATCAAGCGGCTCATTAAATTCTTTTCTACGAAATAAAATATAGCGCAAGAAGAAAAATTTGGCGAACTCTTCACTAAGCGCTACCAATAAAAAAGCATGAATGAGAGTATTGATGATGCTCGCATTTGTACCTAGAATACTCTCGCCAATTAATGTAGTAACACCCGCAGGAAAGATGCTAAAAACACCAAAGAAAAATGCCAACAACATGAGCCATATGGGTTCTTTGTCAAACCTATCTTTGTGTATAATATATCCACAAAAGGCTAATGCTGGTGCAATGGCTAATATCACTAAAGTATAACTCATAAATGTCGATGCGCTAAGCTTTTCAA
This sequence comes from Chitinophagales bacterium, assembly GCA_020848475.1. Lineage (GTDB taxonomy): Bacteria > Bacteroidota > Bacteroidia > Chitinophagales > JADIYW01 > JADJSS01. The sequence continues at coordinate 5,927 of JADKZZ010000038.1, forward strand.
TAAGGAAACTTTAGTGTTTATCCAATAGCATTTTTTAAATCTTCAATTAAATCTTCCACATCTTCAATACCAACACTCAATCGAATTAAAGAATCGACAACACCCGTTTTTAAGCGCTCTGCCAAAGGAATGCTAGCATGTGTCATTGTTGCTGGATGGCCAATTAGCGATTCTACGCCACCTAATGATTCTGCTAATGAAAATAAAGCTGTTGAAGATAATATTTTATTGGCGGCTTCAATACTATCATCTTTTAGAGAAAAAGATATCATCGCACCAAAATCACGCATTTGTCTTTTAGCAATATCATATCCTTTATGCGTTGGAATACCTGGATAATTTACACTTGCAATTTTTGGATGTGACTGTAAGAAAGCTGCAATTTTTGCTGCATTTTCACAGGCGCGCTGTACGCGAATATGCAAGGTCTTGATACCTCTTAAAATTAAAAAACAATCTTGTGGACCCGGCACGGCACCACATGCATTTTGCAAGAAATACAGTTGCTCCGCAAGTGTTTTGTCTTTCACAATCACAGCACCATGAATCACATCACTGTGGCCACCCAAATATTTTGTTGCAGAATGTACAACAATATCTGCGCCCAAGTCTAAAGGCGTTTGTAAATAGGGAGAAGCGAATGTATTATCAACGCATACTAATAGATTGTGTTTTTTTGCCAATGCACATACTGCTTCAATATCAACAATGCTTAGCATTGGATTGGTTGGTGTTTCTATCCAAATTAATTTTGTTTTAGCAGTAATTGCATTTTCGATATTGACAATATTTGTCATATCTACGAATGAAAAATCCATACCAAATTTGCCAAATACTTTGGTGAAAATGCGATAGGTACCGCCATATAAATCATTACAAGAAATGATATGATCGCCACTATTAAACAGCTTAGCAATGGCGTCTGTAGCAGCCAAGCCACTGGCAAAACAAATACCGTATTTTCCATTTTCTAAGGCGGCTAATTGGTTTTGCAAGGTATGTCGAGTAGGATTATGTGTACGTGCATACTCGAATCCTTTATGCACACCTGGTGCGTCTTGTACATAGGTTGAAGTTTGAAAAATAGGTGTCATAATTGCACCTGATGTTGCATCTGGTTCTATACCTGCGTGAATTACTTTGGTTGCGAATTTCATTTCTTAGTGGTGAATGGTGAGTAATGAACTATTCGTTCTTTTTTACAAATTTATTAAATAAAAACCGCTTGCAAAGTATATGCGCTTACTATTTGCTTGTCATTTTATTAAAAAAGAATCCGCCTCTGAATTCTAACAATTGCAAACGACATATTTTCTTGTTGAAATCATAGATTGGATATACATATACTCCTTAAAATTATTGATTCCGTACCTGCATTTTGTCTAGATGTTGGCGACAATCAAAAACGTCTGTAATGTAGATTATTTCTGATTCAATCCTATAAATAATCTATAATTACCAACTACTAATTGACGATGCTGAAGCTTAAGTATTTTTAGTTCCTCCACAATTCTTCCTATTTTTGGTGTAATTTCTAAATACTCAATTTGTTTTATAATTCTTTCTATCTCTTTAAGCGCAATTGTGTCAGATGCTTTCCAAGAAATATAATTATAAATTTGTTGTAATTGTTGTTTGGCAAAGTTAGTAATTATTATTTTTGCCATTCTTGGATTTCATTTTTCAATTCACTTAAAGGAGTGGTATTACCATCTTTAATATCTTGTTCCGACATTTTAGCACGTTCTATTAACTGTTTTTTTGAAAAAGGATTTTCTACTTGTTTGTTGCGTGCTTCTAATAATTGATAAATTTGGTGTAGCAATTCTTCATCTGATGTTTTTTGCAGCTGATGAATAATTATTTCTTTTTCTTTTATTGTTTGAACATTTAACATACTTAAAGATACACATTTTTCATCAATCATTCAAAACATTGATGACTAAACCCGATTTAAGCTTTGGCTCAAACCAAGTCGATTTTGGTGGCATAATATTTCCTGTATCTGCAATGGTTATCAATTGGTCTAAAGAAACTGGATAAAAAGCAAATGCAATTTTCATTTCACCAGAATCGACTCTTTTTTGTAGCTCGCCTAAGCCACGAATACCACCAACAAAATCAATTCGTTTATCGGTGCGTTGGTCTTTGATGTTTAAGATTTCATCTAAAATATATTTCGATAAAATTGTTACATCTAACACGCCGATTGGATCGTTTGCATCGAATGTATTATTGTGTGCTGTGAGTTTGTACCAATTGCCATTTACATACATCGAAAATTCGTGTAGCTGTGTTGGTTTATAGATAGTTTGACCAATTTTTTCTATAGTAAAATGTTGTGCAATTTTTTCTAAAAGTGTAGCTTCTGATAAATCATTCAAATCTTTGACCACGCGATTATAATCTTGTATTTGTAGCTGATTGCTAGGAAACAAACACGACAAGAAATAATTGTAAGGTTCATTGCCAGTATGGTTTGGATTTTCTTCACGTAGTTGCTTCCCTACTTTTGCCGATGCTGCCGAGCGATGATGGCCATCGGCAATATAGCTTGCCGGCACCTGTTCTTTAAAGAGCGTCACTAATTTCTGAATGATATTTTCATTGTCTATTTTCCAAAGTTGATGCCGCACATTTTGCGAATCTACAAAATCATTTTCTGCTGCTTGATGCGATGTATAATGCTCAATAATAACATCAATTTCTTCGACAGCTTTATACGTCAAAAACACCATGCCTGGCTGAGCCATTTTGGTTTTCATGTGTTTAATTCTGTCATTCTCTTTTGCGATTAAAGTGAGTTCGTGTTTTTTTATTTTGTCGTTAAAATAATCGTCTATGGAACTGCCTGCCACCAAGCCTGTTTGCGTTCTGCCTTCCATGGTTTGTGCATACACATACATACAAGGTTTTTCATCGCGTTGCAAAATGTTTTCGTTTATAAAAGCAGTAAATACCTCTTTGCCTTTTTGATAAACTTCCTCTGCATACTGATCTATATTATTTTCAAAATTAATTTCTGGTTTAGAAATTCTTAAAAATGAAAATGGATTGTTTGTTGCCTCTGCTTTTGCTTCTGCAGAATTTAAAACGTCGTAAGGCTTTGCAGCTACTTTGTCAACGATGTCTGTCCTTGGTCTTAAGCCTTTAAACGGTCTGATGTTTATCATTTTTTTTCAATTGATTTCTTGTTGTTAGAATACTTTTTCTTTTTATATTTCTTTGTAGTTTTTTTAATTTTTATAGGCGTTGCTGTTGCTATTCCATATTTTTGAAATGAGCCATCTGTAAAGGCGTGTAACGCTCTTATATAGATTGGATTTTGAATATTGGTGACTTGATAATATGCACTACTATTCCATAAGTTCTGTGCCAATAATCCTTTTAGCTGAATTTGTATTGTGGATATGCTTTTACTATAATTTTCGGCAGAATCTGGTTCTATTTTTTTTGATTTTGCATATTCATAAAACGAATGCAAGATAGTGGAGTCAACATGAAATTGCTTGATGAAAACATCAAGCGTTGGATATTTTTTTTCTAATGTTGTTCTGTTTTTGTCAACATACGACAAGACAAACTGATTGAAGGAGCCTGAGCGCACTAGTTTACCATAAAACTTAGAAGACCAAGAAGTGTCTAATCCTACAAAAATATCAGGTGTGATGCCACCACCGCCATACACGATTCTTTTTTGATTAGTATAATATTTTGTAGAATCTATAATTTTTACTTTTGACGAGTCAAATAATTCGCCACTTTTATATCGCTCTTCCAAGTCTTCTTGATATACTTCATTACCTTTTTCATAAGGCTTTTGAATATTGCGACCGCTTGGTGTGTAGTAATGTGCCATGGTCAGGCGAACCGCAGACATATCAGGTAAAGAGTAGCCTTTTTGAACAAGCCCTTTGCCATATGTTCTTCTGCCAACAACTAAGCCTCTGTCCCAATCTTGCACAGCGCCAGAAACGATTTCTGAAGCAGAAGCTGTGCTTTGATCTACCATAATTACTAAATCACCTTTTTCAAAATTGCCTTTCGCGGTAGCAATTAAATAAGCACGCGGCTGTGAGCGACCTTCGGAATAAACAACCATTTTGTCATCGCTCAGAAACAAATCTGATAGCGTATGTGCTTGATTAAGGTAGCCTCCACCATTTCCTGTTAAATCCAATATAATTTTCTTGGCGCCTAATTTTTTTAAAGAATCAATTGCCGATTTTGTTTCCTCTGTGGCAGTTGCTGAAAATCGTTCGAGTTTTACATAGCCAATTTCTGGTGTGGCCATATACTGTGCACCAATCGCATAGATTGGAATTTTGTCGCGAATAATTTCAAATTCTAATAATTCCGGTTCGCCACTGCGTTTCACTTTTATTGTCACCTTGGTGCCTTTTTTTCCTCGTAAGTTTTTAAAAACACCATCATTATTAATGCCTACGCCTGCTACTTTTGTAGTATCCACATACACAATTTTATCGCCATCTTGCACACCTACTTTTTGTGATGGACCACCTGCTATGACATGTATTACTTGTATAGTATCTTGATAAATTTGAAACTGAATACCAACGCCTTCAAAATTGCCTTCGAGCGGTTCGTTTGCCTTTTTAATTTCCGTTGCATTCATATACACGGAATGAGGATATAGATGTTTGATCATTTCTGTAATGACTATTTATAATAAAGAGTCGATTTTATCTTATTGTAAATATTAATTATAAATAAA
>JADKZZ010000039.1 GCA_020848475.1 Chitinophagales bacterium
ACGATTGGCGCAGTCGCACCTTTACTGTATAATTGAAAAGTACCATCTAAGCAAGTAGATGTAATTTTATCAAGGCTTTTGTTGATTTCAGGATTGTTTGGACTTGTCGTAAAATATTTAGCCGCATTTTCTATACTTAATTTTCCGATACTATATTGATAGAAAATCGTGTTTTGTATGCATTTTGGCTCAACGAATGTAACAGCAGATTTTGGTGTAGAATTATTAGCCGCTTGGTCAAAATAGCTTGCTGCCATCTTGCCGGCTTCATGCATTTGTGTGTTCTCATATTGATACATCAATAAGTTGATCATATTCTTTTTTGCATAAGCGTCAACGTTGCCACTTGCTACTTTTTCGTTTGCTGTGCCTGCAGTTTGTATGGCCGGCAAACTACTCCATTGCTGGTTAAAAGATGGCGTTTGAAAAACATGCGTTCCGTAGGCATTGATGTATGTATTATATGGAATATTATTTGCATCAAACATACTTCTAAGTGCTAACGGACCCCAATTTTCGGGTCCTAAAATGGTGGTTTTATTCGGATTGACGACCCAGTCCAAAGAGCCACTAAAAAAGAAAGCAGGGGTTTTATCTTGCTGGTCTATGATGGTGCCTAAGCCTTCCGCTGGCCCGGGAAGTCCGCCACCAAAAGCCGCTACTGCTACAATGCCATTGTTGTTTATTGGCTGATTGAAACCTAATTTATTTTTTACTGCATTATACAATGGATGTGTAAAGTTATTGCCATCTGCATACGTAAAAAATAAAGAAGCATTAGCACCCAAACTGCCGCCTGACAAATAGAACTTTGTTGTGTCAATGCCGACTTTCTCACTATTGTCTGCCATAAATTTGCGCGCTGCATTGGTCAAAAATAAATTGACATACATAGAGGCAAAGAATTTGTCTTTTGCTGTAATAGCACCAACTTGATTGATTACTTTTGCTGTATAATAATTTACGGTATTGCCTTTGCCATCAAATCGGCCTGCAACACTACCTACATTTTCATAATAAGCCACTACATAGCCACGTAATGCATAGTCAATGGCAGTACGATTGGACATCGACCAATTAAAATTTTCGCCATTGCCATTCGTCAACAGAATACAGCGTTTTGATGCATTATCATATACTGGCTGAATGATTAGCATTCTGCTATTGTCTTTGGTGTAGAAAACTTTAGTGACCTTAATGAGCTTGTTTAGATAATATTCTTTATTGACTTCTCCTTTTTTAAAAATATCAGCCAATTGATGTGACATGTCTAAAACAGACAAATTATATGCATTAAAATAATTGCCTCCAGTTTGTGCTGTAGATACTGTTAAGGCCGCCTGATTGACATCGATATAGTTAAATGCAGTATTATTTTGAGCGAAAGATACTTGTACAAATATCAAAATGATGATGGCCAAAAATTTATTCATATTCCATTTTTTTAAGTATAGATACAATTATTATACCATAAAAATAAACAAAGCCTATCTAATAAATGGCATTTAACGGCTAAATAAGAAATTAAAGCGAAATTTATGCGCCAAGCAGTTCTTTTACCATTGCAGAAATGCGAGCTCCTTCGGCCTGCCCGGCTACTTTTTTGCTGACCATTCCGATTACTTTTCCCATGTCTTTAATGGAAGAAGCGCCTGTTTCTGAAATACTTGCTTGTACAATACTTTTTAGTGCTTCATCGTCTAATTGCTTAGGCAAATACGAGGAGATTACGTCCATTTCTTCTTTTTCTTTAATGGCTAATTCAGGTCGATTTTCTTTGGTGAAAATATCGAATGACTCTTTGCGTTGGTTGAATAGCTTTTGTAAGATTTTTATTTCTTGTTCAGCTGTAATTTCGCCACTTGCTCCTTTTTCTGTTTTGGCAATTAAAAATGCGGCTTTGATGGCCTTGATAGTACGCAATTTTATTTCATTCTTAGAAAGCATCGCTTCCTTTAATTCGTTGTTTATATTTTGATCGAGACTCATATTAATTTAAAAATTTAGAAATGAAACAATTTAATAAGGCAAAATTACTGAATTCAGCATGGATTTACTAAAAACCAATACCAATAACTACGTCACTTCTTCGTAGTCTATCAATTCAGCATCATTAAATTTCTGCTTGGCAGCAGTATTGTAATGTTGCTGCTGCTGCTGTTGATTGTTGTTGATATTTTGACGTGGTGGCGCTGGTTCTACTTTTTCTGGTGTCTGCATTTGGGCAAACAGCATTTTTAATGCTTTATAACCTAGAATAAATAAGACGATGTATTTAAAAAATCGAAACATGATACAAAATTAGTAGTTTACTATCATAATAGAACATTAAATAGGCGAAAATAGTTTCGCACACCAAATATCTATTTGGCATTATTCATAGAATCGATAATGATTATACAGAAAAAGCTTTGTGCGTTATACCAAGAATTGGTATATTTGAATAAATAAAAAATTATGGCTAAAAATACATCCATTTTATTAGGCGATTATTTTGATAATTTCATTTCCCAACAAGTACAATCTGGAAAATATGCTTCTGCCAGCGAAGTGGTAAGAGCTGCATTACGTTTGTTTGAACACGAAGAAACTAAAAGAACAGAACTTATTAAAGAACTTAAAAAAGGAGAAAAATCTGGTTTTGTAAAGAATTTTAATAGAGATACATACTTAAAGAAACTACATCAAAAACATAATGTAGAGAAATGAAATATAAGATTAGTATTGAAGCTCAAAAAGACATTGAAAATATTTGGCTTTATACATTTGAAACATGGTCGGTAGAACAAGCGGATAGGTATTATAATTTAATTCTTGATGAAATCGAATATATTGCCCTTCATCCAAATGCTGGTAAAGATTATAGCCACGTTAGAAAAGGATATTATCGCTCAGAAATAAAATCACATTTTATCTTCTATAAAATAAATTTACAGGTAGTAGAAATTATTAGAATATTACATCAACAGATGGATATACAAAATAGATTAAACGAATAATTCTAGTGCGTTGTGAGCTTATATCAACTCGAAACTGCGTTTTACAAAGGTTGTCAAAGCTTCGCCTTTCAACATATTTTGTGACAGCAATGCTAAATCGTACAATTGCTTAATGTGTTTCTGCTGATGTGTTTCCTCTTCTTCTAATATCTTAGCATTTATTGGATGATTGGTATTAATAACTAAGTTTAATTTCTCTTCCATATTGCCAAACATAAATGGCGAACCGCCACCCATTTTTTGCATTTCCTGCATACGACGCATAAACTCATTACGTGTAATAACGATTGGCGCATCTGTAGGCGACAATGCTTTTAATTCGATATCTGCTTTTGATTTTTCAATCGTTGTTTCAAACAAGCTTTTTAGTTTTTCTTCTTGTTCTTTTGATAAAACAGAATCGGCATTTTCTTCTTTAGGAATTAAATTAGAAACGATATCAGCGTCCACGCGTTTGAACTGTGTTTTTTCGTTTTTCATTTCTACTTGTTGTATGAAATGATTGTCAATCATCGTATCTAATTTTGCTACTTCATAGCTGCGTTCTTTTGCTTGTTCAATATAACTGTGTTGCTCTTCTTCATCAGAAGTATAAAGCACAACCAAATTGCCATCTTTATCCGTTTGATTGACAGCAATTTTTTCTTTTAATTCTGCAAAGGTGTAGAATGTGTTTTCTGTTGTTGGAAATAAGGCAAAACCATTACTTCTTTCATAAAATTTCTCATCACTAATCATTCCATATTTTACAAAAAGACCAATGTCGCTCCATTTTTCTTCAAATTGTTTTCTGTCGTTATTAAATATTTCTTGCAACTTATCCGAAACTTTTTTGGAAATATGTTGGTTGATTTTTTTCACGTTTGCATCGCTTTGCAAGTAAGAACGCGACACATTTAAAGGAATATCTGGCGAGTCAATTACGCCGTGCAACAAGGTCAAATATTCAGGAACAATTTCTCCAACATTATCCGTCACAAAAACTTGATTGCTGTATAATTGTATTTTATCTTTTTGAACTTCAAAATTCTTTTTCAATTTTGGAAAATATAAAATACCAGTTAAATTGAAAGGATAATCTACGTTTAGATGAATCCAAAACAATGGTTCTTCAAAATTCATTGGATACAACTCGCGATAGAAGTTTTTATAATCTTCATCTGTTAAAGACGAAGGCGTTTTTGTCCAAGCAGGTTGTGTGTTATTTATGATTTCAGGCTCTTGAGGTTTTTCTGCTTTTTTGTCGTCCTCACTTTGCCATTTAAAACCAAACTGAATTGGAATTGGCAAGAATTTACAATATTTATTAAGAAGAGATTTTATGCGATGTTCTTCTAAAAATTCAACTGAATCTTCGGCAATATGTAAAATAATTTCTGAGCCGCGTTGTTCTTTTGTTATTTCTTCTAAAGTAAATTCAGTAGAGCCGTCGCATGTCCATTTTACTGCTGGCTCATCTTTGTAAGATTTTGTGTTTATTTCTACTTTTTCAGCTACCATAAATGCAGAATAAAAACCGAGACCGAAATGTCCGATAATGGCATTGTTGTCTGTGTTTTTTAGTTTTTCTACAAACTCGCCAGCCGAAGAAAAAGCGATTTGGTTGATGTATTTTTTCACTTCATCAGCCGTCATGCCTAAGCCTTTGTCGGCGATTGTCAATGTCTTGTTTTCTTTATCGATAGAAATTTGGATAGTTAAATCGCCGATATCGCCTTTAGCTTCGCCAAGTTGAGATAATCCTTTTAGTTTTTTGGTAGCATCTACCGCATTAGATACTAATTCGCGCAAAAATATTTCGTGGTCTGAGTATAAGAATTTTTTGATGATAGGAAAGATATTCTCGGTTTGTACATTAATTTTTCCAGTTTCCATTTTTATAGATGATTAGATTTTAAGAAATGAGATTTGAGAAAAACAATTCAAAAGTTGTTCCAATGGAAAATAGCTGACAAGTTGGCATTTTTAACTAAATTTGAGCGTAATTTTAGCTTAATAAAATGTAATTTTGTGGAAGATAATGAACATGAGATACCTAAGCGAGGCACACAAAAAAAATTCAGAAGGAGCGATAAAGATGCTCTCAGAACGTATATTGCCCATAGACTTCAACAAGGCATTGAAACAGCTAAAGAAGAATTCGAAAGACGGCAAATTCTCTTCAGCCACCACGAGCAAGAAGATTTAGAAATGAGAATTATCTTTGATATTGCAAAAGATGAATCCATTTGGATTGATGATTTATATTTGTTGGGAAAGCCAACACTTGTTGGTGGACATGAGAATACATTGGCATTAGATGATACAACAGGCTTTTTATATAAAAGCAATAATTTGTTTAATGCAAAATTTCTTGTTTCAAATCTTCTAAAACAAATTAATCTGCATAATGAACTATTTCCAGAAACATATTGTGAGCTTGTTGGTTTTACAGGATTTGACAATGGAAAATGCCATGCACCTTACATTGAAGTTATATACAAGCAACAATATGTAGATAATGCAATACAAGCAACACCTATTGAAATTCGCGATTTTATGTTAGCGATCGGTTTTAAACAAATTGACGAAACAAGATATACAAACGATGTTATTATAGTTGCAGATCTTTATCCAAGAAATGTGTTAAAAGACATGCATGGATATATTTATGTTGTAGATGATATAGTTACTTTAGTGTGAAATAATATCACTTCGGATTTGTACTCCAAATAGTAGCTTCAGGAATGAAACCAACATCGCGCAGCTCTAACATAGAAACTATTAGATGTGCAACATCTTGCGCTTCTAATTTGGTGTTGTTAAAGTCGCGTTTTGGCCTGCCAGAATTTATCACAAAGTTCGTTTGCACTTCGCTTGGATGTACCATCATCACCCGAATATTATAAGGTCTGAGTTCTTCACGCCAGCATTCCGTCATGCCACGCAATGCCCATTTTGAAGTGCTGTAAGCCGTACCGTTTTGATGTCCTTTCAATCCAGATGTTGAGGCCACATTGATGATGTTGCCGTGTTGCTGATGAATGAAATATTTAGCACATTCTCTGCCACATAACATGGCGCCAGTTACATTTGTTTCTATGATGGCTTTAAATTTTTCGGTATCTATATTTTGCAACACATCAAAATATCCAAAGCCTGCATTATTGATTAAAACATCTAATCCATTGAGTTGCGCAATCGTGTTTTTCACCAATTTAATGACATCATTTTCATTTGTTACATCACAAGCAATTGCAATAGCTCCAATTTCTTCGGCTGTTTTTTTTAGTGTTTTTTTATTGCGTCCACTGATTACCACTTGTGCGCCTTTTTTAATCAGCATTTTTGCCGTTGCTAATCCAATACCTGAGCTGCCGCCTGTAATTAATATTTTGGCATTTTTAATTTTCATGTTAATGATTTTTTTGAAGATAAGAAATCTGAGTGCAAAGTAAAAAGATTAACGCTCACGCTCACCAATCTGTTGGCGCCACATAGCATAATACAATCCTTTCTCTGCTAATAAATGTTGGTGATTGCCGCTTTCAATAATTTTTCCTTTTTCTAATACATAAATTGTGTCTGCATGCATAATCGTAGATAAGCGATGTGCAATCATAACGGTGATGTGTTCTTTTTTCGAAATTAGATTTTTGATGGTTTGCGTAATTTCATTTTCTGTAATCGAGTCGAGTGCCGATGTGGCCTCATCAAACACCATTATTTTGGGCTGTCGCAGTAGTGCACGGGCAATAGATAAACGTTGTTTTTCTCCACCAGAAATCTTCATGCCACCTTCGCCAATTACAGTGTTGATGCCATTGTCGCTACGAGCGAGCAAGCTTTGACAAGCAGACTTATTTAATACATCATAGATTTCATCATCGCTTGCACTTGGATTGACAAACAGTAAATTTTCTTTTATTGTGCCGGCAAATAATTGTGTGTCTTGTGTTACAAATCCAATTTGTGCGCGCAATTCGTCGATGTCTATATTTTCCGCATCAAGATTATTGTATAATATTTTTCCCGATTGTGCTTGATAAAGTCCTACTAATAATTTTACTAAAGTAGTTTTACCAGCACCAGACGGACCAACAAATGCGATAGTGTCGCCTTTTTTAGCTGTAAACGAAATATGTTCAATGGCATTTGTTGTAGCTGATTGATGTTGAAATCCAACATTGTCAAACGATAAAGATTCAATGGCATGTAGGCTCAATGCGACTTGTGGCTTGCGTTCGACGGCCGTGTTCATTAGCTTTTCAAAGTTTTTTAGTGATGCTTCCGCTTCGCGATAACTCATGATGACATTGCCCATTTCTTGCAATGGATTGAAAATAAAAAACGAATAAAATTGAAGTGTGATTAATTGACCAGCAGTTAAATGGTCTTTAAAAATCAACATCAAAATAATAAACATAATAACCTGCCGCAACGAATTGACCAAAGTGCCTTGCACAAAAGAGATACTGCGTATTTTTTTTACTTTATCTAATTCTAAATTTAGAATTTTAAGTGTGGTGTCATTGAGACGATTTACTTCTTGCTGTGTTAAACCAAGGCTTTTTATTAATTCGATGTTGCGCAAACTCTCCGTAGTAGCGCCAGCTAAGATGTTCGTTTTTTGTGTAATAGTAGCTTGTACCGTTTTTATTTTCTTGGATAAAATATTGATAGATGTACCGAGCAAAAATGATGCAATAAAATACATAAGAATTAAGCCAGGATATACAAATGCCGAATAAATAATGACAAATACAATGCCGATAACAGCGACAAAAAGTACATTGATAAAGTTTTGCATGAAGCGTTCTGAGTCTTGCCGCACTTTTTGTAATATGTTTAATGTTTCGCCACTGCGCTGGTCTTCAAAAGCTTGAAATGGCAATTGTAGCGCGTGTTTTAGACCATCTGTATATACATCTGCGCCAAATCGTTGTATGACGACGTTCATGCAATAATCTTGAAATGCTTTGGAAATGCGACTAATCATGGCCACAGAAATAGCACATGTGATTAAGAATAAAACACCTTTTATAAATTCAGAAGAAGTTCTGCTAAATTGTTTTCCATCTACAATTTTTGTATGTGGATGTGTTGCATAATCATCGAATATCTTACCAAATATGTATGGATCTAATAGAGAAAAACTTTGGTTGATAATGGCGAGGATAAATGTGAGTAATACCAGCCATTTGTATCTTTGTAAATAATACAGTAAAATTTTCATTGGAATACAAATGTACAACAAATGAAAAATATTGTTTGTGAAGTACAACGTTATAAAATAAAAAAACACGGCGATTGCCGTGTTTTTTGTTTTAGTATCTCAGATATACTTATTTGTCATTGTATGTATAGGCAATACCTTTTTTCAAAGATTGATTAGCTGATGCGATGCTGGCGATACCGCCGCCCCAGCCGCCCCAGCCGCCGCCGCTACTTTTGGATTCGCTGGTCATAAATACAAAAGGACATTTCATTTCCGCAGCAGCCTCTAACAATTTTTTATTAGCTTTTTTGTCAGATTTTGAACCGCTAAATCCACCTGTGCTTTTACCTTTGATTTCATCTACTTTTTTCAAGCCGACAATTTCAGACACATCTAGTAAGATTTCTACTTTTTCCCAGTCTTCTTTTCCGTTGATAACGATTTTCTCAGAAATAGGCTCTTCACGACCACTTGAATAAATTATTTTTTCGATGGCTTTTTTTGACATGGTCTGTTCAGCATCTTCACCTTCATACTTGAAGATAACTTTGAAGTCATCTACTCTGACGACTTTTCCATCAATTGTTTTTCCGCTGTGTAAAAAAATTTGATCGCCAGCAAATACAGCTATAGCAGCAAATGCAAGCATTACAGTAGTTAGTAACTTTTTCATAGAATACATTGTTTTAGTTAATTAAATTTAGTGTTTTTTCTTTAAAATACAACTTTTGTGCCAAATTGATTTCCGTAACTAATTATTTTACAAAGCTATTTATCTAATGATTATTTTATATCCGTGCTAACACGTAAAATGTATTTTTTTAAATAGTATAAAATTTTTTGGATATTTTATTCTCCGAATTGTTTAAATTGTGGAACTTAATAAAACAAACTGACGTTTTGATTTTATATTATTCACTTAAAAATCATAAATTATGTTGTATGCATTAATTGGCTTAATCGTATTAGGCATTTTCTTATCTTTTGTAACTGTGCAACAAGGCACAATTGCGGTCATTACGATGTTTGGTAAGTACCAACGTATTTTAGGTCCAGGCTTAAATATGAAAATTCCATTTTTCGAACAAGTGTACAAACGTGTTTCTATTCAGAACCGCTCAGTAGAATTGGAGTTTCAGGCAATTACTATTGACCAAGCTAACGTATATTTTAAAGCAATGTTGCTATATGCAGTAGTCAATACTGATGAGGTGACTATTAAAAATGTAGCGTTTAAATTTATTGATGAAAGAAACTTGATGCAAGCGTTGGTGCGCACCATCGAAGGCTCTATTCGTGGATTTGTTGCTACTAAAAAACAAGCAGAAGTGCTTTCTCTGCGTAAGGAAATCGTGGAAGATGTTAAAGAACAAATTGACCAAACCTTAGAAACTTGGGGTTACCACTTGCTAGATTTGCAATTAAACGACATTACTTTTGACGAAGCAATTATTAAATCCATGGCGCAAGTAGTGGCATCTAGCAATTTAAAAGCAGCTGCGGAAAATGAAGGTCAAGCTTTATTAATTACAAAAACTAAAGCAGCGGAGGCTGATGGTAATGCGATAAAAATTGCTGCTGAAGCTGAACGTACTGCAGCGCAATTGCGCGGACAAGGTGTGGCTTTATTTAGAGAAGAAGTAGCGAAAGGTATGAGCCAAGCAGCGAAAGAAATGGAACAAGCCAATTTAGATACATCGGTGATTTTATTCTCTATGTGGACAGAAGCCATTAAAAACTTTGCTGAATATGGAAAAGGCAATGTTATTTTCTTAGATGGTTCGTCTGATAATATGCAGAAAACGATGAAAGAAATGATGGCGATGAATAACCTAATGGATCCGAAAATAAAAAGAGGATAAGCATTTTCATTATCAAATAAAAAGACACCGTGAGGTGTCTTTTTATTTTGTTTGCTACCTGCTCAAGAACATGCTCTTATCCTTGTACAATTGTCTGAAGTAAGGATCAAATAAATCTTTGATAAAGTAAATAGCTTCACCAGTAGATTTCATTTCAGGACCTAATTCTTTGCTAACATTTGGAAATTTATCGAAAGAAAAAACAGGCTCTTTTATAGCATAGCCGCTTAGTTTTTCTGTGAATGAAAAATCTTTAAGCTTATGTGTGCCTAACATGACTTTAGTAGCCACATTTAAATATGGAATTTGATAAGCCTTACAGATAAATGGTGTTGTTCTCGATGCGCGTGGATTGGCTTCTATCACATACACTTTATCACCTTTTATTGCAAATTGAATATTAATCAAACCACGAATTTCTAATGCCTTACACAATTTTTCAGTGTAGTGTTTCATGGTTTCAATAATGATAGGTCCTAAACTATAGGGTGGCAACACGCTGTTACTGTCGCCACTGTGTATGCCAGCAGGCTCAATGTGCTCCATTACGCCCATAATTTGTACTTGTTCGCCATCATAGATGGCATCAATTTCTGCTTCTTTCGCTCTGTCTAGAAAGTGGTCAATAAGGATGACGTTGTCAGGAATATCTCTTAATAAATTAATGACAGATGTTTCGCATTCTTGGTCGTTTATCACAATGCGCATACGCTGACCTCCTAATACATAACTTGGTCGTACTAATACAGGATAGCCAACTTTATTGGCAACGGCTAATGCTTCATCAGCATCTGTTGCGGTGCCATAATCAGGATATGGAATATTCAGCGCTTTCAGCATGTCAGAGAAGCGACCTCTATCTTCTGCCAAGTCCATGCTATCAAATGAAGAGCCAATGATTTTTATGCCTCTTTCATGTAATTTTTTAGAAAGTTTTAATGCGGTTTGACCACCTAATTGCACAATAACGCCTTCTGGTTGTTCGTGTTCAATGAGCTCCCAAAGATGTTCCCAAAATACTGGCTCGAAGTAAAGCTTGTCCGCAATATCAAAATCAGTAGAAACTGTTTCTGGATTGCAATTAATCATAATAGCTTCATAGCCTACTTCTTTAATAGCTAGCAAGCCATGTACACAACAGTAATCAAACTCTATACCTTGTCCAATGCGATTTGGACCAGCACCTAATACAATAATTTTTTTCTTTTCAGAGCGAACACTTTCATTTTCTTCGTCGAAAGCAGAATAATAGTAAGGTGTTTTTGCTTCAAATTCGGCAGCACAAGTGTCCACCATTTTGTAAACGCGTTTGATGCCTAACGCTTTTCGTTTTTCATATACCTCATCTTCCGAAATTCTACCTAACAAAAAGGCAAGCTGTGCATCAGAATAACCTTTTTTCTTGGCACTTGTCAATAATTCCTTAGAGATATTATTAATGTTGTATTTCTGAATTTCTTTTTCCAGTTTTACCAGTTCTTGAATTTGCATCAAAAACCAATTGTCAATGCCTGTTAGTTTTTGAATAGAGTGTAAAGGAACACCTAAAGAAATCGCGTCTTTTATTTTAAAAATTCTATCCCAACTTGGATGCTGTAAACTTTCTAAAATTTCTTCTGGCTTAGACAGACTTTTACCATCAGCACCTAAACCAATTTTATTGTTTTCTAACGACTGACATGCTTTTTGCAATGCCTCTGCGAAGTTTCTGCCGATGCCCATTACTTCACCTACTGACTTCATTTGTAAACCTAAAGTAGAATCGCAACCATAGAATTTGTCAAAATTCCAACGTGGAATTTTGACGATAACATAGTCTAAGGCAGGTTCAAAACAAGCAGATGTTGTTTTGGTAATTTGATTATTTAGTTCATCTAAATTATAGCCAATAGCTAGCTTTGCGGCAATTTTTGCAATAGGATAGCCTGTTGCTTTAGAAGCTAATGCAGAAGAGCGAGACACACGCGGATTGATTTCAATAACGATGATTTCTTCTGTTTCTGGATTTACTGAAAATTGTACATTACAACCACCAGCAAAACTACCTAAACCACGCATCATCTTTTGTGCTTGATTTCTCATTTCTTGAAAAACAGGATCTGGTAAGGTCATTGCTGGTGCAACTGTGATAGAGTCGCCAGTATGAACGCCCATCGGATCGAGATTTTCAACGGTACAAATAATAACAACACTATCGTTTATATCTCTTAATAATTCTAATTCAAATTCTTTCCAGCCAAGCACTGCTTTTTCCACTAACACTTCGTGTATTGGCGATGCTTTTAAACCATTAGCCAACATGTGTTCAAAGTCTTCGGCTCTGTGGCAAAAACCACCACCTGAACCACCAAGCGTATAAGAAGGACGGATAACAAGCGGAAAGCCTATTTTTTGTGCGGCTTCTTTTCCTTCCAACATAGAGTTGGCAACAAATGAAGGAGCAACGCCTAAGCCTAAATCGATACAGTATTTTCTAAAGGCTTCCCGATTTTCTGTCGTTTCAATGACATTTAAATCTACGCCAATCACACGCACATTGTATTTTTCCCAAAGTCCAATTTCTGAGGCTTCCTTACATAAATTTAAGGCAGTTTGTCCGCCCATAGTAGGCAATACCGCATCGATTTGTCTTTCTTCTAAAATTTCACGAATAGAATCAATGGTTAATGGCTTCAAATAGATGTGGTCAGCAGTGACCTCATCAGTCATAATTGTTGCTGGATTGGAATTGATAAGCGACACTTCAATACCTTCTTCACGAAGTGAGCGTGATGCTTGCGAGCCGGAATAGTCAAATTCGCAAGCTTGTCCAATAATAATAGGTCCGCTACCTATGATAAGTACGGATTTAA
Organism: Chitinophagales bacterium; assembly: GCA_020848475.1. Classification (GTDB taxonomy): domain Bacteria; phylum Bacteroidota; class Bacteroidia; order Chitinophagales; family JADIYW01; genus JADJSS01. Next base: position 12,911 of record JADKZZ010000039.1, read on the forward strand.
TAGATGTATCCTTTGGCATTTTGGGAAAAAGTTTGACAAAATTACAAAAATCAGCTCAAATTTTTAGAATAAATAATGAGGTCTTGCATTAAATAATTCAGAGTAAAAGGTTAAATACTTCTTGTTAGTGTGTCATTTTCTCTATTTTTGCATGATGAAGAAATATATTCTTTTATTGATTTTTAGTGCTTGTCTGTTTTTACAAAAAAGTATGGCACACACATTTAGTAGGTGGCGAGATGTCATATCGATGTCTTGGTGGCAATCAATATGAAATTACTTTAACAATTTTTAGAGACGATTATTATGGACAAGCAACGCTAGATCCAACGGCTAGAATTACAATTTTCAGAAATGGAAGTAATTCGGTATTACGTACAGAAGACATTAATCTATTAGGTGGAGGCGGTACGATTTTGCCATTGGATGCCAATCCTTGTATTACTAACAGACCACGAGATGTGCGAATAGAAAAAGGCATTTATAAAAAAGTAATTACATTACCTGCCAATACGCTTGGATATAAAATTGTATATCAGCGCTGTTGTAGAAATGATGCAGCAGCAAACATTAACAATGGACTAGGAAGCACGTATATGGTCAACATACCGAATACAAATCTTTGCAATAATTCGCCAACTTTTGACAATCAGCCACCTTTATTTTTATGTGCAAATTCAAAATTGGATTTTGATATGTCGGCCACCGATGCTGATGGCGACCAATTGGTATATAGCTTGGTTGCGCCACTGCAAGGATTAGATGAATTTAATCCACGAATTTGTGATGCATTTGATGGTTGTAATTTGCAGCAATCTGCACCACCACCATATGATAGCATTTATTATTTAGATAGTTATTCTTCACAAGAGCCATTAGGTCCAACATCTACAATATATATAAATCCGACTACAGGCATATTGACCACCATACCAAAAACAGTAGGACTATTTGTCGTTGGCATTCAAGTGCAAGAAATTAGAGGAGGCGTAGTATTAAGTTCTAATATTCGGGATTTCCAATTTAATGTAACTAATTGTTCTGTGAATTCATCAGTGCCTATTGTAATTACTGATAATTCACCAAATTCCGCGATTCAAGTAAACGACACTACTTTTAGTAATTGCCAGGGAAATATAGTGCGTTTTGATAATGGCGTAAACCAGCGAGCATTATCTTATTTTTGGGATTTCGGCGTGCCATCACTTACAAATGATACTTCCAATCTAAAAAATCCGACTTATACTTATGCAGATACAGGCACATATTATGTGACTTTAATAATTAACAAAGGAAATCCTTGCTCTGATACCAGCAGGATTAAAGTAGTATATTATCCAGGATTAAACACTAATTTCGGATTTACTGGCGCTTGCCAAAATGATTTAATTCAACTCAGTGACTCTTCGTCATCTCCTTATAATGATGTAAATCATTGGCAATGGATTTTGTCTGCTGGCGATACTTCGTATGTGAAAAATCCTACTACACAATTTAATACAAGTGGCACTTTTCCTATTACGCTCATATCTTCCACTTCTCGTGGTTGTGTAGGAAAGACAACAAAAAATATTAATGTAAACCCAAAGCCAAAAGCGGCTTTTGCAGCCAATTTTTTATGCTATCGGCACAATGCCAATTTCACAGATGCTTCGACAATAACGTCAGGCACCATTACACGCTATCATTGGAATTTTGGAGATGGATTTACCGACACATTAAAAAATACCAGCCATACCTATAATGTTTTCGCAGACTCATTTGCTGTGCGACATATTGTGACAAGTTCATTTGGTTGTAAGGATACCCTTATCAAAAAAATTAAAATGGACGATACTGTGAAGATCAGCTATACGACATCACCAGCTAGTCTTTGCGAAAAAATACCTATAACTTTTACGAATACATCAAGCGGTGGCAATCCAACAGCGTTCCAATGGATTATTAATAATGGAGCTCCGATAAATGGCAATACAGCCACTGTTACTTTTCCAAATAGTGGCACATATCCAGTAAAATTGATATCTACAAATAGATGTGGTAATGATACATTGACGAAGACGATTACCATAAACGCTGGGCCTTCGATAAACTTAGGTGCTGATGTTGTAGTGTGTAATAAATCAACGAAATCGATTACAGCACTTGGCGCATTTGACTCTGTGCGCTGGAACACGAATGCAACAACTTCATCAATTATATTAGATGGTAATAAGTCGCCAATAGCAGTAAGTGTGTATAAAAATGGATGCTTTAATAAAGATACTGTATTGGTACAAAAACAAATCATCACGCCAAACTTCTCCAATAATTTTCTATGTATCAACAAGCCAATTCAATTTAGTAATACTACTACAATCAACTTTGGCACTATACAACAATACGATTGGAAATTTGGTGATGGTCAATTTGCCAATAATATTCAACATCCAGCTCATGCCTATGCAACTTTTGGAAATTATAATGTGCAATTAATTGCGACTTCTACAGAAGGCTGTAAGGATACTATTGTAAAATCAATGCTTACAGACTCTTTGTTGCTAGTAGATTTTTCTACAGCAGAAACAATTTCTTGCCAACGCAAAGCGGTCAACTTTATCAACCAAACAAATGGCGGCGTCAATAATCAATATATTTGGAAGATTGAGAATAATCAAATCAATACAAAAAATACAACATATACATTTTTAGGAACAGGATTGTTTCCTGTGAAATTAATCGCGTCAAATAGATGCAACGTCGATTCTATCACTAAAAATATTCGCATTTTGCCTAGACCCAATGTGTCATTAGGAAGAGATACTATTTTGTGTAAAAATCAAACAACAACATTTTCGGTGAATACTTCATCTTACGACTCTATACGATGGGTAAATGGATCGACATCAGCCACGCAAATAACAGATGGAAGTATCAATCCATTTAAAGTAAAAGTATATGTTGATGGCTGTGTAGCAGAAGATACCGTACAGGTAGTTGCGCCAAAATTTACGCTTCAATTTTCTAACGATTTTGTATGTTATCAGAAGCCAATTATTCTTAATAATACATCAACAATATCACAAGGAAGCATTGTCAATTATCTTTGGAATTTTGGTGATGGACAAACATTAAATGGCATAAAAAATCCGACACATACTTATGCGCATTTCGGACCCAAAACAATTGAATTAATTGCTACTGCAAGCTTAGGAGCTTGTAAGGATACGATTAAAAAACCATTGGTAATGGACGACAGTATTTCATTTTCCATTCGCCCGATACTGCAAGAAATTTGTTATGGATTGTCTGTGCAATATACTAATCAGTCTTCTGGTGGTGTGAATACAAATTACACTTGGACTTTAAATAATTCACAAGCACAGACTGGAAATACAGCAAGCTACACACACGTGCGTCCAGGTGCGAATGTAATACAGTTAATTGCATCACATCGCTGTGGTGCTGACTCCACAAAATATTCATTTTCGGTGTTGCCATTACCACGCGTAAATTTAGGTGCAGACAGTATAATTATGTGTCCAGGTGAGCTAAAAATGATAGGTATCAATCAGGCTTCAGATTCTATTTTTTGGAGCACTGGTGAGCGCAATGTCGATTCTATTGCCATCAATGGTTTGCAATCGCCAATACGTGTGCAAGTGTATAAAAATGGCTGCTTGGCAACAGATTCAATTCTGGTGTCAACGAATTGTGATGTATTTATTCCGACGGCATTTTCTCCAAATAATGATGGTTATAATGATGCGTTTAATATGATGAATAAGAGTGTGAAAGAATACACCTTAAAAGTGTTTAATCGCTGGGGCGAACTTGTGTTTGAAACCAATGATTTAAATAATAGTTGGAATGGCATGTACAAAGGTGCACCATGTCCAGTTGATAGTTATACGTATATCGCTACTGGAAAACGTTTTAATGAGGAAGTATTTTATCTGAAAGGAACCGTATCCTTATTGCGATAACTACAGCATTGTACATTCAGCTTCTTTGGCATGGCTTGGATAGTCTGTGGTGTAATGCAGGCCACGACTTTCTTTGCGTAGCATGGCACTACGTGTAATCAAATATCCGATGGTAATCATATTGCGCAATTCTAATAATTGCGGTGAAATGGTGGTTGTTTCGTACAGTTCTTCTGTTTCTTTGAATAGAAGATAGAGCCTTTCTTGTGCGCGTTTCAAACGACCATTATTGCGAACAATACCAACATAATTACTCATAATATCTTTCAGCTCTTTTATACTTTGCGTAATGATGACCATTTCTTTTGGATGTGATGTACCATCAGCATTCCATTCTGGAAATTGCTCATTTGCAAAAGTAATTGTTGGCAGCGCTTGACAAATAGATTCAAATATTCTGTGTGAAAACACAATGGCTTCCAACAGTGAATTGCTGGCTAATCTGTTAGCACCATGCAAGCCTGTATTGCTACACTCACCACATGCATATAAATTTTTTATAGAAGTTCTGCCGTATTCATCTACATTAATGCCACCACATGCATAATGTGCCGCAGGCACTACTGGAATCATGTCTTTAAATACATCAATACCAATGGATTTGCATTTTTCATAAATATTTGGAAAATGATGTAAAAAATTATCTTTATCCATGTGACGGCAGTCAAGATACATGTAATCATCGCCACTTTTTTTCATTTCGTTGTCAATAGCACGTGCAACAATATCACGTGGTGCTAATGAGCCACGCTTGTCGTAGGCAGCCATCAAATCTTGGCCATTTTTTGTGCGTAAAATTGCACCATCACCACGAACGGCTTCTGTAATTAAAAAGTTTGGACTCACACCTGGTTCATATAATGCGGTAGGATGAAATTGAACAAACTCTAAATTTCCTACTCTTCCTTTTGCACGATACAGCATCGCAATTCCGTCGCCTGTTGCAATGCTTGGATTTGTCGTTGCTCTGTAAATTTGTCCAAAACCGCCAGTAGCCAATACCACAATTTTACTTTCTATCTTTTCAATTTGGTTGGTTTCTAAGTTTAATACATAAACACCATAGCACTGAATATTTTCAGTTACACGGGTAATGATTTTTCCGAGATGATGTTGTGTCAATAGGTCGATGACAAAATGATGTTGCGAAATTTCAATGTTTGGCGTTTTGTGTACTTTATCTAACAAGGCACGCTCGATTTCCCAGCCAGTAATGTCCTTGTGGTGCAATACTCTAAACTCTGAATGACCACCTTCTTTTCCCAGCTTATATTCTCCTGCTTCACTTTTATCAAAGTTGGTGCCCCAACTGATTAATTCGTCCACACGCTGTCTGCCTTCGCGAATTACTATATCAACTACGCCTTCATTGCATAATCCGTCGCCTGCAATCAGTGTATCTTGTATGTGTTTCTCAAAAGTATCTTTATGGAAATCCGTAACAACAGCAATGCCACCTTGTGCATATTGTGTATTGCTATCATCTTCTTTAGCTTTAGTAAGTACTAAAATTTTTTTATCTGGAAATTTATTTGCAGTTTTTACTGCTAAGCTTAAGCCGGCTATACCTGAGCCTATAATTACAATATCTGGCATGCTGTAAAATTAAGAGTTACATTTAGATATATGACTGATAATTTGATATTTTTTCATGAAAAATATCAAATTATAAAGTTTATTTTTGTTATTCTGCTCAATATTAAAAAGTGCACCCTAAATATGAATAATTAGTATGAAGCTTTCAAAGTATATCGACCACACATTATTAAAAGCTAGTGCAGTTGAGGCTGACATTATTCAATTGTGTAACGAGGCGATAAAATATGATTTTTATGCAGTTTGTGTAAATAGTTGTTATGTTGGTTTATGCGTAGAACAGCTAAAGAATACGGCTATAAAAACAGCAGCAGTAGTTGGTTTTCCATTAGGTGCAATGGAAACTCATTCTAAAATATCTGAAGCTAAAAATGCCATTAATGCTGGTGCCGATGAAATTGATATGGTCATCAATATTGGTTTTTTAAAAGATAAAAAATACAGTGAAGTTGTAGCAGAGATGAAAGCGATTAAAAATATTATTGGCGATAAAATACTAAAAGTAATTATCGAAACTTGTTATTTGAGCGATGATGAAAAAAAGATAGCTACACAGTTAGTTGTTGACGCAGGTGCAGATTATGTGAAAACCTCTACCGGCTTTGGCAATGGTGGTGCAAATATCACAGACATACAATTAATGAAAGCTATTACACAAGACAAGATAAAAATAAAAGCCAGTGGAGGCATACGCGATTATGAAACAGCGATTCAATATATTGAAAACGGTGTAATGCGCATTGGCACAAGCAATGGCATTCAGATTGTTACAAACAACTCGGATTCAAATTCAACAACGTATTAAACTACAATAATGAGCATTCATATAGCAGCAAAAAAAGGAGAAATAGCAGAAACAATACTACTGCCAGGCGACCCACTGAGAGCGAAACATGTCGCAGATACATTTTTAGACGATGTTATATGCTACAATGAAGTACGCGGAATGCTTGGTTATACAGGTTATTATCAAGGGAAGCGTGTGTCTGTGCAAGGCACAGGCATGGGCATTCCTTCCATTTCAATTTATGTCAACGAATTAATACGAGAATATGATGTCAAAAATCTGATACGTATAGGAACGGCAGGCGCATTTCAAGAAAATTTAAAAGTAAAAGATATCGTGCTGGCATTAGCAGCCAGTACTAATTCGGCTGTGAACAGGAATAAATTTCAAGGATCTGATTTTGCACCAACTGCTAATTTTGACTTATTGCTAAAAGCGTATCAGACGGCGAATTCCTTGCAATTAAATGTGAAAACGGGCAATATACTTTCTTCTGATGAATTTTATGACGACAATCCTGATGCATTCAAAAAATGGGCGCAATATGGCGTGTTATGTGTAGAAATGGAAACAGCAGCATTATACACAATTGCTGCCAAATACAGAGCGAGTGCATTGGCTATTTTAACCATTAGCGATAGCTTAATTACGCATGAATCAGCTTCGGCAGAAGAGCGCCAAAGCTCGTTTAATGAGATGGTAAAAATAGCATTAGGCACACTTTAAGCACTAGGTTTGTGCTGGCTTGCTGCATAGTCTAATGTGTCATAAAATTCTTGGCCAAATTTTCGAACAAGTGCATCTTTTAAGAAAACATAAACAGGCACTTTTAGACTTTTTCCCAGTTTGCACGCATCGCTACAAATGTCCCAAACATCATAGTTTACAGCGGTGACTGTGTCCATCGGTTTTAGTCGTATTGGATACAAATGACAACTAATCGGTTTTTGAAAATCAACAACGCCATCTTTCCATGCTTTTTCAATGGCACAGGTGATAGTGCCGTCTTGTTCGTAGTTTACATAAGCACATGCGCCACCATCAATTAATGGCGTGGCATAAGGTGTATATTCATCATCATCTTCTTTAACGAAAGTGCCTTGTTCTTCTATGGCTTTAATGCCTTCTGGCAATAAATACGATTTTATTTTTGGATAGATTTTCTTTAAGATTTTTGTCTCCGATTTTTCAACCGGCGCGCCGCTATCGCCTTCCACACAGCAGATACCTTTGCACTTTTTTATATTGCAGACGAATTGTTTTTCTACCACGTCATCGCTAATTAATTTGTCGTCTATGAGTATCATCTTTTTGCAATTGTATATGTATTTATTTCCCAAAGATAAAAATACAAGGTTTTTTATTGATATCAGGTTGATGTTTTTTCCAATCTGCTAATGGTAAAGTTTTGATGTATTCGTCTTTTGCGGTAATGTTGCAAGCAATGCACAGCATAGTATCAAATTTATTCGTGTTTATCATTTCACTTAATAATTTTTGATTTCGATATGGCGTATCCATAAATATTTGTGAGATGCCTTTTTTTGCTGCCATTTCCATCTGTTGCAGTTTGCTTTTTCGCTCATTTGCATCGATAGGAAGATAGCCGTTAAATGCGAACTGCTGTCCGTTAAATCCACTTGCCATCAGTGCCATTAGGATTGAATTTGGGCCAACGAGTGGCACCACTTTTATGTTCATTTCATGTGCAATTTCTACTACTCTATTTCCTGGATCTGCAATACATGGTGTGCCAGCTTCGCTCATTAAGCCAATATTTTTTCCAGCAAATATTTCACTTAAAATAGCTTCATCAAATTTATAGTTATCGTGTTTATTTAATTCTATAAAAGTGCAATCGTCAATGTTTTTTTCTTTATAAATAGATTTAATAAAGCGTCGTGCAGTTTTTAAATTTTCTACAATATAAATATCTGTCGCAATGATAATGTCTTTAATGTATGCAGGTATTGTATGAACTGCATCTTCTGCTAATACTATTGGAATAAGATATAATTTGCCATGTTGCATATCAATTATTTTTCAGGCTGTATTGCTATTATTATTTTCTTTAGTGTAGCAACATTAATGGTGTCAAATTCCGACTTATCATAAATAGTTAGTAAATAGATTTCTTTCTGAGCGCTTACTAAATATGTAATAATACGCGCACCACCACTTTTACCCTTACCCTTACTCTTAATGGAAATTCGTATTTTATAAGTATCATTTCCTAATGGAGTTCCATAATCTGGCTTCTCGGATAAGATTTGCCCTAACTCTGCTAATTCATCTTTTAGAGAAGCATATTTCTTGATAAGCCTTTTGGCTTCTTTCTTGAACTTGTCAACAGGAATGACTTTATAGTTCATGAAGGAAGTCAGTTAGTGTTTCTTTTTTTTTGGATTTCATCAAAGATTCTACCTGCTTTAATGCAATTTTCAAATCAGATTTTAGTTTTAGGCCTTGTTCTGATTTTTTAAGATACAACAATACTTTTTCCCATTCTGCTATAGGCAGCTGAACTGTCTTTGCATTGCCATTATCATCATTGATATATTGGAAAGAGATTTTCATCTTTCAAAATTACTAATTTTCATACACAAATAACATTTATTTTTTCTTCATCTGCGCCTGCAAAGATTCTATCAGTAGTTTTTGGTTGTTGATTAAATCATCTTTGGCTTTCAGCAAAACTTCCCAATGTTTTCGTTCTTCATCATTGTATAATTATGAATAATATCTTACTTCCCAACATAGCCTCCTGTAATGACCTCTGCGTAAATAAAAGCAGTACGCAACCTTCAAGTAGCGTCACTTTGTGAGAATCTGATAGATAAGACTAACAAACTGCAATAAGGCAACTTTTTTCTACTAAACTATAAAAATATCGCCACTTTTTTCTGTTTTAACATAGCATATCTTCGTTTCTTTGTACTACACATGAAACTGCCAATCACCTACTACCAAAACGAAGATGTTGTTTTTCTGGCAAAAGATTTATTGGGCAAGTCTTTAATGTCAAACATTAATGGCATAGAAACAGGTGGAATTATTACAGAAACAGAAGCTTATAGTGAAATAGAAAAAGGTAGCCACGCCTACAACAAACGTAAAACAGAACGCACCAAAATCATGTTTGAAGCTGGTGGTTTGTCTTATGTTTATTTCTGTTACGGAATGCACCATTTGTTCAATATTGTTACAGGCAAAAAAGATTTCGCACAAGCGGTTTTAATTAGAGCCATACAACCAACAATTGGCATTGAAGAAATTTTAAAAAGAAGAAATAAGATAAAAATAGATAAAAATTTGTGCAACGGTCCTGGAAAAGTATGTCAAGCATTAGGAATTAGCAAGGCTCATTATGGATTATCATTGACAGGAAATGATATTTATGTTCAAACCTCAAAATTAGAATCAGCCGAACTTCAAATCATAAGTACTACTCGTATTGGCATTGATTATGCAGCTGAAGATAGATATTTACCATGGCGATTTCTATTAGTAAATAAAAAAAACAGGTAAAGGAACTATTTTTGATTTTTTTATATTTACACATCTGAATCACTATGAAATACAATAGCAAAAAAACGATAGCACTATTTCTGCTTTTCATTGTCCTTAGCACATCTATTTTTGCAGCAGCAGGTGGCGGCGGTGGCGGCAGTTCAAGTGGCGGCGGCGGTGGCGGCGATGGCGGTGGCGAAGCCATTTTCTACATTTTATATTTATTATTCCGATTAATAATGTTGTTGCCATTTCCTATCAATGTTATTGTGTTAATCATCATCGTGTTTATCGTTTACAAACTTTCTAAGACTTATCAAGCGGGAAGTGGCTTAAATTCGATTCCAAATTATTCGCCTACCAATAATCATAACACATATGCTGGAACAGATAAGTTGCCCAAAGAATTTTTAATAAAAAATCCTGATTTCAATAAAGAACAATTCAAGCAGAAAGTAAGAACTGCCTTTACGGAGATACAACAGGCATGGATGCAACAAGATTTATCGAAAGTCCGTAAATGGATTTCTGATGGCGTGTATCAGCGTTTTAATACACAGTTCATCATGATGAAACAATTAGAACAGGTTAATAAAATCGATGACATTTTTATTGAACAGGTTTTTATTGACGATGTCGAAACAGATGGCATATACGATATTATGCATGTCGGTATTCAATACTCGATGTATGATGCTTTTGAGTCCAAAAAATATAAACGACTAAACGACGGCGGACCCTTGAAAGCCATGGATTATTGGTCTTTCATCAAAAAATCGGGCGTCAAAGAGAAAGATTTATATCACACGACGAATTGCCCAAACTGTGGAGGCAATCTGCCTGATGATGGCGGTGAAACGGCAAAATGTCCTTATTGTGCTACGATTACTTACTTAGGCGATTACGATTGGATTTTAGCAGAAATTACTCAGCCTGATGATTATTATAATGCCAATGCGAAATACGAAAAACAAGGAAAATTTGCCAAAAGAATACGGGAACAAATTGGCGAAAAACAAGATTTTTCTTTGCAATTGCTTGAAGATAAAGCCAGCAATGGCTATATGCAAATGATGACGGCTTTGGTATTTAAAAAACCAGAAATTGCAAGACGATTTGTATCTGATATGTTGTATGACAAACTTACAAATCGCATGCAATCAGAGCCTACATTCGTTTTTAATCGATTGTATTTGAACCACGTCACGTCTTTCGATTATTTTAAATTAAACAACAAAGACAATATCGTCATCGCATTAAAACGTTCTTCCCAGAAAATAAAAAATATTGATAGCGATTCGCCACAATATGAAAACAGTATTTTCTCGCAAAATGAAGTCTTGATTATGAGCCGAGATGTCGATGCCAATCAACCACAAGGTTCATTATATGCGCATAGTTGTCCAAATTGTGGCGCACCAATAAAAGATACGATAGAAGTAAATTGTACCTATTGTAATGCACAATTGAACAGCACAAAATACGAATGGATTATCAGCGATTGGATGTCACCCAATGAATATGATGCTTTCAAACAAGCAAATGCAGCCTCTTTTGTCGTTGATAAAAAAATAGATGATTTAGACGAATTATTTAAAGTAAGAGATTATGCATTAAATAATGTATTGATGATGATTGCTGCTGATGGAAGAATTACCAATCAAGAAATGAAATTTGTAGAGACATTAGCAAAAAAATGGAATTACGATTTGTCGAAAATTCAAGGATTTTTGAGCATGGCACAAAATGGGAAATTGGTCGTGCGCATGCCACAAGAGGAAAAACAAAAAGCCAAAATAATTGCGTTAATGGAGAAAGCAGCCATCTTGGATAATGAAATTACAACAGCAGAAAAAGAGTTGTTGGAGCAAGTAAAAAATGCATCAGCTTAAGGATGCAGTTTGCCGTTATGGCATGTCATACAGCCAATAGTACCACTGTCTTTGCCAAAATATTTTTCATTGATTTCATTCGTCATGACCAACATTTTGCGTGCTATAATTTTTTCGTCTTTATCATCGGCTGCGTAATTGCCTCGCGTATGACAATGGCTGCAATTAACGCCTAATGAAGCCGACCATGCATCCATCACTTCGTCCATTTGTGGACGTGTAATCGTGGAAGGCAATACTTGTACGTTTTTCCACTCAATAGGTTCTTCCTCTTTATGAGTAAAAGAAGCTAATCCAATAATTAGTAGTAATAAAAATGAAGAAATAATGAGTGTGTTGCGATGCATATTTTTTATCAATCAAGAATCTTACCAAAATAAGTACGTCAATCTTATGCCGACTGACGTACTTTTAAAGAAGTTTTTTATTTTTCAATTTTCAATGTCATGCGAATATCTTTAAAAGGACGGTCATTAGGATCGCGTGGCGATGCAGCAATTTTATCGATAATATCTAATCCTGAGACAACTTCGCCAAAGACTGTGTAATTCATATCTAAGAACGGCGTTCCACCCACTTCTTCATACACTTTCAATTGTTCTTCTGTCCAGCTATTGCCAGTGCGCTGTGCTAATATAGTAAGCTCAGGACGTGTGTATTTTTTTCCTTGCACTAAATAAAACTGACAAGAGGAGCTTGCTTTTGCAGGATTATTATCGCGCGCTGCAGACAAAGCGCCACGTTTATGAATTAAATTTTTATTGAATTCTGCTGGCACACGATAGCCCAAACTGCCCATTCCAAGTGCTTGTCCAGCTTGCGCATTTTTAGAATTTGGGTCGCCACCTTGAATCATAAACTCAGGAATCACGCGATGAAATAAAGTAGAATCGAGCGTGCCTTCATTTACCAATTTGATAAAATTTGCTTTGTGTTGTGGCGTTTCATCGTATAGTTTTATTTTAATGTCGCCATACTCTGTTGTGAGTATTACATAAGTAGAAGTGTCCATTTTTGTGTTGCTTGTTTTATTTGAATTATTGCTGGCAAAGCTAGTTTGAAAAAGGCAAATGCAAGCTAAAAAAAAGAGTAAAATTTGTTTGTTCATATTATTAATTTATTTGCTTAAAATATTCAATAATCATTTTCTTTAACAACACCTCTTGTTGCTGATGCTCAAGTTTCGGCATTGCTCTATTGTATTCATAATGCGGCCAGCCATCTTCATCAAAGTCTAAAAATGTATAATAATTGGCTCTGCTCAATAAAGCACAAACGCCTACATGTATCAAATCTTGCTTTTGTTCTTTGCTGAATTTTACTTGATGTTTACCCAGTTCACGATGTCCTACTAAAAAGATAATGGTTTGTAAATCAGGTTTTTTGCCGAAGCGCTTTTCAATAAAATTTAAAACGTCTTGCCATTCGGACTCACTATATGCTAAAGTTGCGTTTGTATTTTCCACGCGCAAATATACAGAATGCGCCATACTTAATCGATTGTTTTTATTTTAATCTGTCTTTCCAAAATGGATATCTTTCCTTGTGTTCTGTTAATGCTGTCGCTGATAATTTTACAATTTCTATGCCATTTTTTTCAATCATATCGCAGCATGTATTACCTGTAAAATCAAAAACGCAACTATGACCGTTGTGTGCATTTCCATACCCATCTTTTCCAATTCTATTAACACCTACAGTATAACATTGGTTTTCAATGGCACGTGCCCGTAATAATGTTTGCCAATGATAAATGCGCTTTGTTGGCCAACTTGCCACATATATTTGAATATCTGCCAGCTCATTGTTTTGACACCAAGCCGGAAACCGCAAATCGTAACAAATAAAAGGCTGAATTTTCCACCCTTTGTATTCGTGCGTAACCTTTTGAGCACCAGCCTGTAAAAATTGATTCTCTTTTACCAATGAAAAAAGATAATGCTTGTCATACGTAAATAATATTTCACCATCAACTACAAAAACAAATCTATTATACACTTTTTCAGATTCATGAATTAACAAACTGCCACAAATAGCACAATTTTGTTGCTTAGATATTTCTTTCAAAAAGGAAATGCTTTCGCCATGCATATTTTCGGCTAAGCTGCTATCATCAACACAAAATGCAGTATTAAATAATTCTGGAAGTACAATCATGTCAATCGGTTCTTTAATCGTCATAACTAATTGACGTATCCTATTTAAGTTGGCGACTTTATCCTTCCAAGCTAAATCTGTTTGCACTAATGCAATGCTTATTTCATTTTGTTGTTCGCTCATTTGTCATATAAATTACCTTTTGCTAAGTGCTTTTTTAATAAAAACCAATGCAAGCATTGAAATATTAATTGTATCTTTCAACAAACAAAAATACAAATGTCAACAAACAAATATCCGATTTTATTATCAGAACTAGATTTGGGATTTACTAAATTGAAAAATAGAGTGTTGATGGGTTCGATGCATACGAACTTAGAAGAAGAAAATAATGGCTTTCAAAAATTAGCATCATTTTATGCTGCACGTGCTAAAGGTGGCGCAGGTATTATTGTAACTGGTGGTTTTGCACCTAATTGGGAAGGCTGGTTAAAGCCATTTGCTGGTAGAATGACCAATCAAGGGCATGTAAAAAAACATAAAATTGTAACAGAAGCTGTACATAGTGAAGGTGGGAAAATTGCTATGCAAATATTACATGCTGGTCGTTATGGATATCATCCATTAAATGTAGCACCATCTCGCATACAATCGCCAATTACACCATTTAAGCCAAGGGCATTGTCCACTTGGGGCGTACGTCGAACCATCAATGACTTTGCAGACAGTGCTGCACTTGCTCGTGATGCAGGTTACGATGGTGTAGAAATTATGGGCTCAGAAGGCTATTTGATTAATCAATTTATTGTACAGCATACCAATAAACGAACAGATGAATATGGTGGTAGCTATGAAAATAGAATTAAATTTCCGATAGAGATAGTGCGCAAGGCGCGTGAAAAAGTAGGCAAAGATTTTATCATTATTTACCGTTTGTCAATGCTGGATTTGATTGAAGATGGCAGCAATTGGGAAGAAGTAGTGCAATTGGCAAAAGAAATAGAAAAAGCTGGCGCAACCATAATCAATACAGGTATTGGCTGGCATGAAGCGCGCATACCTACCATCGCCACATCAGTGCCACGAGCTGCATTTTCTTGGGTAACACAGAAGTTGAAATCAGAAATATCTATTCCATTGTGTACATCGAATCGTATCAATATGCCAGAAACGGCAGAGCAGGTACTTGCAGATGGTTGCGCAGATATGATAAGCATGGCGCGTCCATTTTTAGCTGATGAAAATTGGGTCGTGAAAGCACAAAGCAATAAAGCTGATGAAATCAATACTTGTATTGCTTGCAATCAAGCGTGTTTGGACCATACTTTTTCCAATAAATTATCGAGCTGCTTGGTGAATCCACGTGCTTGCCACGAAACAGAATTGACTTACACAGCAAGCATAAACAAGAAAAATATAGCCGTAGTTGGTGCTGGTCCGGCTGGTTTAGCATTTGCAAGTATTGCCGCAGAACGCGGACATAGCGTTACTTTATTTGATGCAGATAAAGAAATAGGCGGACAGTTTAATATGGCGAAGAAAATTCCTGGTAAAGAAGAATTTTACGAAACATTGCGATATTTCCGCAAACAGTTAGCATTGCATAATGTACACGTAAAACTCAATACAAGAGTGCAAGCTGATGATGTAAAAGACTTTGATGAAATAGTAGTGGCAACAGGCATTTCGCCACGCCATATTGCCATCGAAGGTAGCAATCATAGCAAAGTAGTGAGCTATATAGATGTGTTAAAAAATGATGTAAAAGTTGGTAAAAAAGTTGCCGTTATTGGTGCTGGCGGAATTGGCTTTGACGTAAGCGAATTTTTGACACAAGCAGGCGAAAGCACCACATTAAACAAAGAAGAATGGATTAAAGAATGGGGAATCGACCGAAAAAATGAAGTGCGTGGCGGTGTGGCTGGCATCCAACAACATATTGAAGCGCCTGCACGGGAAGTAACGATGTTCCAGCGGACAGAAGGTAAAGTAGGTGCAAAGCTCGGCAAAACAACAGGCTGGATTCATCGCACTACTTTAAAAATGAAAAAAGTAAAAATGATAGCTGGTGTTGAATACACAAAAATTGACGACGAAGGCTTGCATTATATCGATAAAAATAAAATGCCACAAGTATTAGTATGCGACAATGTGGTGGTGTGTGCTGGACAATTATCACAACGTGAACTGGAACAACCATTGAAAGACTTAGGCAAAACGGTGCATGTAATAGGTGGCGCTTACGAAGCTGGTGAGCTTGATGCGAAACGCGCAATCAACCAAGCAGCGAGGCTGGCAGCTGTGGTTTAATTTGTTAATACATAACTATTGATATGAATATCGAAGCATTTAAGCAATCATTTTCAAAAGCAAATTTTATCAATGAATTAGGTTGTGAATTAATAGATATCGGAAATGGTACTTGCGAAATTCATTTGCCAATACAAGAAAAATTATGGCAACAAAATGGCTTTGTACACGCTGGCGTATTGGCTACACTGGCCGACCATGTTGCAGGTTGCGCTGCTTACACAGTAGCAAAAGCCAATACAAAAGTATTGACATCAGAATTTAAAATTAATTTGTTGCGACCAGCCGTAGGGCAAAAGCTAATAGCAAAAGGCAAAGTGCTAAGCCTGGAATATTAATCAGCGTATGCCAGTCTGAAGTATATGCAAGCAATGATGGAACAGAAAAATTGGTAGCTGTAGCTTTAGTAAGTATTACGAATGTAGAATAATATGTTAACTCTATTGAAGAAAAACAGAATCTAAAAAAGAATACAAATTAAAAACAATCACACATCAAGTTATTCTCTTCATAAAAATCAAAATGGCTGTCCTTTTGAGACAGCCATTTTTACATAAGTCACCCAGTATTTTAATGTCTTAAATCTATCGTAAATGAACGACCATTATCTAATGTAACGGTAGCCTCATCATCGCACTCGCCAGTGCCAAAGTTGATGATGGCAAAACGTCTATTATCCGCTTGTCTTACTATTTTTAATTCGCCACTTACAAATTCATGGCAACTTACTTTACGTATCAAAGCCGTCAAGGTATGTACTTGATAGGTAATGCCTCTTCTTGAAATATGCGTGCCTTCACCAATCACTCTAAAGATATCATCAGAAAAATCTAATGGTGTGGAGGCACCTGCTAACCATTCGCGTCTTTTATGTACTGTGCTTTTATTACTGCTGCCATTTGGAAAGGTGACAATACGTTCAGCTTGTACATCAAAAACAAGATTGCCTTGCTCATTGGGTCCTAAATTTTTAATGGTTTTATCGATGTCAATTTTTTTGTCATTGACAAAGTAATTTTCAGAAACCACATGAATCGCCGTGCCAGGTGCTCTATATGCACCAGTATATGTGATGATAATTTTTCCTTTACGCACTTTTCCGCCAGGTCCTGTGCATCCATCACCAAAATCGATAGTGATAGATTTTGGAGAAGAAACAGTGTCTTTGGTAACTACAGCGCAGCCACCAAGAATATCGGCGTCGCTATTGTCATTAGGCGAGATGAGTCGTAGGTCGGAAACAGAGCCACTGCTTTCTGCTTGGTCGGCCATTAATTGCGTGTTGTCATCTTCAATTTCAGCAATGTTTAAACCTTGTGATGCTTCCGTTTCATCATCGTTGGTCAAATCGCTTTTGTTACATGACGTGAGTCCGAATGTCAACACTAAAAAGATTGCTATTAGTCTTGACGTAATTAAGAATGTTTTCATGATTATTTTGTTTTGGTTAGTAAATAGACTTACTCTGTTATAATAGGTTTAATGACGATATAATTTTTAACAAAAAAATGTAGCATAATGAAAAGTGAACGCCTACAACTTGAATTCACCATTCTTCAGTACATGTTTTTTGTCAGTCGAAATTCCCTTTTTTGATATAAATTTAAATTCGGAATTTTTCTAATCATAAAATTAAAACCATTATGAAAACAATTACCGTTTCTGTTCCTGATGAAAAAGTAGCTTCTTTGGAAGCATTTTTATATCAGTCAAATATTAAAATTATCAAAGAAAAAGAAGACTTGTTGGAATTGCGAATTCTTGAAATTGAAATGGAAGCAGCGGAGCCTGAAACACCAATAAATACAGCTGCTATCGAACAAGCCTTAGATGAAGAAATCTGGAAATTACATCGCTTTGGCGAATAATTTTTAAGTATTTCACACGAATAAAATTATGCTTTTAATAGTGCATAAGGCAAATTGTATTAGTTGTATTGGAACTAAAATCTAAGTTTTTTGATTAATTTTATTCTATGAAAAAAATCACGATAACGGTGCCTGATGATAAAGCAGAAGAAGTAGAGCAATTTATCAAGCAATTTATACAACAACTCAACATTTCTATTTTGAAAGAAGATGAAAAATTGAAGGTGGAAGAGTGGCAACGCGATACTGTTGTAAAAGATGAAACGAGTGATGCTTATATCAGTAGCGATGAAATAGAAAAAACATCATTTAGTAGAGAGAAATAAAAATCTAAATTTTGGGCAATCAATTTTTCGCGAAGCAATATTATAAATAGCGATTTTACAACATCGCCAAACTTTCTTCTTCCTTCTTACGCATCAGTGCAATATCGGCTTTCTTTTTATCTTTATAGCCACACAAATGTAGCACACCATGTGCGAGCACACGATGTAATTCATTTTCAAAACTCACCTTAAATTTTTTTGCATTTGCTTCTACACGTTCCAAGGAAATGAAAATATCGCTTTCAATTTTCCCTTTTATTTCCGCATTGTCAAACGTAATAATATCTGTATAAGTGTTGTGGTTTAAGTAGTCAATATTCATTTGTAATAATTCCTCATCACTCATAAACACGACATTCAAATCTTGAATGTTAAATTGTTCATTTTTGGCAATTTGTTTGAGCCATGTTTTAATAACACTTGCTTTAAAAAATGCTGGTTTTTTTACGGTAGTATTAAAAAGGAAAGAAATCGCCATTATTCTACTTTGCTAAATTTTATGGCAAAGATAATGCATTATGATAAAATAAATTTCATTTCAACACAGCGTCCTTCGTCGAAAAACAGTACTTCGTCGGCTAATTTTCGCATTAAAAATACGCCACGGCCATCAGGTTGTTCTAAGTAT
The DNA here is from genome assembly GCA_020848475.1 of Chitinophagales bacterium. Taxonomy (GTDB): domain Bacteria; phylum Bacteroidota; class Bacteroidia; order Chitinophagales; family JADIYW01; genus JADJSS01. The sequence goes on from JADKZZ010000039.1 coordinate 31,890, forward strand.
TCAGGTGTGGTTGGGTCGGGCAGTCGGTCTGGATTAAATCCATTACCTTGGTCGCGAACGGAAAGCCTAAAAATAGATTCGCATTTTTGCGCTTCAATGGCAACAATCTTTTTTTCGTCCAAATTATTGCCATGCTCGATAGCATTTGTGACAGCTTCGACGGACGCCAATAGCATATTGCCATATTGCTGGTCATTAATATGATACTGCACCCTCAATGTTTCAATCATTGATTCTACTTTTGCAATATTTTTTAAGTTTGAATTAATTTTTAAATGAATCACCTCTGTCATCAAAAATGTTTTTTTGCGTGAATAGTTTTTATGGTCGGTAGGTTTATGTCGCCAAGCGTCAGGAAATAGCTGTTCATGCAAACAGACAAATAATTATACGTAAGTTTAATCAATTAGTTAACAAGTCGCAAGTATTTTTCTACTAAATTTTTGTAGAAAGGCTTTAAATTCGGCGGAACGGTCTGATACAATTCGAGTGCAGATTTTCGTTTTTGCAAATAATCTTCCAAATTAGGCGGTAGTTTTCTAGGAATTTCAATCGCAGATTTTGATTGTCTTTTTTCATCTTCTTCTTGATTGCGTTGTGCTTTCTCAAGCTCTAACAGTCTGGTTTCTATCTCTTTATGTCTTTTTAATGATTCTGACGAAAGCTTTTTTGTTGCTAATTCGCGTTCGAGTTCATCCATTTTTTTTATCATTTCATCAACGCCACCAATGCCATTTTCTCCTTTTTTCTGATTTTGGCTCATTTGTTCTTTCATTTGTCGCAAGGCTTCGCGAATGGCGGCTTGTTGCTGTACGGCATCGGCAAAATCTTTTCCCATTTTTTTAGGATCTTGCCCTTGTTTCATGCCTTCTTGCATTTTACCGAGCTGCTCGCCGAGTTTTTTTTGCATTTCGCTCATCGATGGTTTTTCGCCTTTGCCACCAGGTTTTTTGCAGGCACCGCTGCCAGGCTTCGATTGGTTCATTTGCATTTGCATGTTGTCGAGCGATTCGCTGAGCATTAAGGCCAAGTTATTGGTAGCAGTCATGGCCATTTGTTGTGCCACACTCGCCACTATTTTATTGCGCTCTTCCATATTGTCAATGGCTTTTTTGATTTCGCGGTTGAGCTTATACATTTCATCGGAAATAAATGACTGCAACTGAAACTGACGTTTGCCTAAAGCTTGCAAACTATCGCCGATGAGCTTGGCATCGTCGCGCAAGTCATATTGCTTTTGCATAATTTGCGTGTACTTTGGACTTTCCGTTTCCGTTTTTTTCAGCTCGTTCATGAGTTGCTCCTGCTCGAAGGAAAGTTTGACCAAATTTTCCAATAGCTGACGTATCATCTTAATATCTTCTGCGGCTTGATCTTGTTGCATTTTATCTAAGCCAGATTTCATTTTCTGCGCCATCTTTTGCATTTTTTGTGCCGCTGATTTTTGCGATTTGGCAGCTTTATCGTTTTGCTCTTGTTGCAATTCGTCACTGCTATTTTCCATATTTTCTTTTATGTCTTCGGCATCACCTTCGTTGTCTTTGGTGTCGAGTTTGTTGTCGTTTTCTTTGTTAAATTGTTCGAGTTGTTTGAGGTCTTCTTTGATGTTGTCCATTTTTTTATTTAACGATTCCTGTTTTTTTTGCAAATCGCTTTGTGCCTCTTTTTTGTCTTTTGTTTGTTGTGCTAATTGTTCTTGTTCTTTCGCCAATGCGTTGAGTTTGTCAATGGTTTCTTGTGCTTTTTGCTCTAATTGTAGCTGCTTAAAAAGCTTCTCCATTTTATCGAGCTCTGATTTTAAATCTTTGTTTGATAATTCCATTTTATCTAAATTCTCAAACGTATTTTTTTGCTCCATTTTTTGCAAAATGTCTTCGATTTGTTTCATCAAATCTTTCATTTCATCGCTGAGCATATCTTTTAGCATTTCCTGAAGCTTTTCTTGTTTTTGCAAGATGTCTTCATCAGGCTTTTTGAACTCGTCTTGGTTTTTTAAATTTTCGTCGTATTTATCTTTTATCGCTTCCAGTTCTTTTGTTAATTCTTGATGTTTTTTTTGAATCTCTTCTAACTGTTTTTTGTCTTCCCATGAAAGTGATTTCTTGCTCAATATTTTCTCTTTCATTTCTTTTATTTGCGCTGCTAATTTGGCAGCACTTTTTGTGGCAGCGCTTAAGTTGTCTTTTATATCTTCGCTGTTCTGATATTCCTGCTTTTCGAGCTCATTAATTGTCGGCTTGTCGTACACAAAAAGTTGTGACTTGGTTGACTTAGGTCCTGTGACAGCATCATTGTCAAAAACCTCAAAATAATAGTCCATTTTTTCGCCGTTGTTTAACTGATATTTTGCAAAATCAATTTGAAAATTGAAATCGGAAATGGATTTATTCGCTAATGGAAGTTGTTGTTTTTTGGAGATGATTAATTTTCCATTTTCATCTTTTATAGTATAATGAAATTCCAAACGAGATATACCATAATCATCGGCGACAGCACCTAAGAAAATGGCGAAATCTTTTTGAGTAGAATCCTGTATTTTTTCTACGCTGATGCTTGGAAAATTATCAGGAGTGGCAGCAATGGTGAAGGAAACCGAATCTCCATTTTCTATTTCATGATTAGCCACATACACCGTATAACGTGTATCTCTTGTTATTTTTTTAGAAAAAGTGAATTGATTATTATTGTTTTTTACTGCATGATACAGTTTACCATCAAATGCAATTTTTACATTATCTGTGCCTGACGTTTCAAAATTCCAATTCACAGAAGTGCCAACAGGTACAAGCAAATCGCCTGTGTTTTTAATGGTTTCGTCCTTTTTATTGATGTATGATGGATAATGCAGTTGTGTAGTAAAATTAGCGATAACAGGTTTTTTTAGTACGCGAATGTGATGTTCATCGCTGTTAAATTCTCCAGCAGAAAAATAAAACTGCATATCTTTTTGCAAGTTTGTAAAGCGATAGGAAAATAGATCGGTAGCTTTTTTTTCCATTTTGTAATTCTTGCCATCTTCATTGATGTACACTTCGTTGGGCACGGTTTTTCCTTTTATTTGCACATGTATTTCGATGTCATCATATTGCAACATTTTCATTTTTTTATTTTGCAACACAAATTCAAAAGGTGCTTTTTTAGCAAATCTTGTATTCGGATTTAATAGACGCGTATTGCTTTCTGTTAATATATTTGGTGCGGCAACGAGCAAAAACAATAGAATAAACAAAGGTGGTACTACATATTTTAAGTATTTTTTATTTTCATTTAAATTAACGGCATTTGAAAAAGGCACCAGCTTTATAGTTTCCAATTTTTGTTGAATACTGGCTTCAATTAATTCTTTATTATAAGCATTTTGTGATTGATGCTTCAGTTGTAGAATATTCAACAATTTATCTTTTACATCAGCAAAATGATTTCCGATAATGCTTGCTGCTTGCTCATGTGAAATCTGCTGACCGAGTTTTAAGTAGTGTATTAATGGTTTTAATATTAATGTACCAAAAGCAAATATTGTAATTCCGATAAATCCAAAAAGTAGAGATTTTCTTATTGTAGACGAAAGATATAGCTGGTACTCAAACAGTGAAATAAATAAATAAAAACCAAGCAATATTCCTGCGAACAAAAGTGCACCACGAAGCAATTTATTCAGATAAAATTTTCTGATAAATGCGTCTAATTTTTCGACGAGTAATTCGTAGTTATTCATCCTTGTTAAATATAGAAAAATGTTGTGCGCAACGCACGCATAAAATTGTTATTTTATTCTAATAATGTTTTATTATTTTCCTTTCATTGGCACAAAATAGACTTCGCGGAAATCGCGCTGTTCAGAAGCATTCTGCGGACAGTTGCGCACGTTTGCTTGTAATAATCGAAAATCGATATCGTAATAAATAGGCAACACCACGGCATCATCTATTACTTGCTGGTCGGCTTTCGCATATAATATATTTCGCTTTGCCTCGTCAGTAGTAGCCAATGCTTCATCGAATACCTTGTCGAAATTTTTATTTTTATAACGGAAAGAGTTGATATATGTTTTTACGTTGATGTCATCTGGCACATATTTACTATGAAATAAATTCAGAAAACTTTCCGCATCAGGATAATCGGCGACCCAACCTAAACGATAAAAATCTATTTTCGCTGTTTCTACGGCTTCCGTATGCTGTGCCCAAGGTACAATCAATAAATCGATTTCGATATTCAAAGTTTCTTCTAACATTTTTTTCAAAGCCTCTGCTACTTGTGAGTTGCGCGAACCGCCAGAATTTAATTCTAATGTTACCTTTGGAAAGCCTTTGCCTTTTGGAAATCCAGCTTTTGCCATATATTCTTGTGCTTTCGCAGCATCATACGTATAACCTTTTACTAACTTAGAATCGAAGGTGCCAGTACCTGGCGGCACAGTGCCGTAAATAGCAGGAAATCCAGTACCTTTTAATGTGAAGTCGCACACTTTCTGACGGTCGATTGCATAGCAAAATGCCTTGCGCACATTGATGTTATTAAATATTTTTCCTTGATGCTGAAAGCCATAATATTGCAATGCAATTTGTGGTTTATATTGTAAAATAAAATTTTTATAAGCTGGTTTTAAATTCTTTTTATAATCTACTATTTCATCGATCATTTCCAATGGAAAACGATATACTAAATCGCTATTTCCTTTGGAAAATTCCATCAATTCATTTTTCTTTTCTTTGATGTAAGAAATGCGTAATGCATCTAAATAGGGCAATTGATTGCCGAATTCGTCTTTTTTCCAATAATGCGGATTGCGCGCCAAGAAAGTAACCTGATTGTCTTTATTAATTTTTAGATAAAATGGACCTGTGCCAACAGGATGCATGCGAATTTCATTGCCATATTTCTCTACTGCTTCATGTGGATATATTTTTCCAAAAATTAAAGCTAAACGTGCCAAGAAAACAGCATACGAACGCTCTAATTCTATTTGAATAGTGTAATCATCTATTACTTTTATGCCACTTACACCCTCTTTAGGAATGATTTTTTTTGCCGTTAAAGAATCATATTCGTTAGCACCTTTTACTACATCTTTAAAAATCCAAAAACCTTGGTTGTCCGCTGGATTGTGAAAGCAAATTCTATCGAAGCAATATTTTACATCTTGTGCTTTCATTTCCCTACCTTTCCCATCAGCAAAGCACTTATCATCGTGGAAACGTACGCCTTTTCGCAAATAAAAAGTATATTTTGTAGCTGTTTCATCTATTTCCCAGCGCTCTGCTAATTGAGGAATAACAGCAAGCGTGCTGTCGTCAAAAGTAACTAAGCCATCAAAAAGTTGCTCACCAATTCTATGTGCCACTACTTCGGTCACATTTAAGGGATACAATGTTTTAAAATACTCTTCTTCATTGGTGCGAAAAGTGCCACCGTAATATCTGCCACCTTTTGCAGGACGCAATTTAAATTCGCGTTTTTGTTCTCCAATGCAGGAAAAAAGAAATAAACAGATAAAAGCGTAAAGAAGGTGCTTCATGAAAATAAATTATGGCTAAAAATACGAATATTTAATGGAAGAAATAATTTTCAAAACACAATAAAACCATATAAATTGAGTTATATTTGAATAAATAAATTATAAAAATGAAAAATCATGTTCTACTTTTAATGCCAATATTAGCATCAGTAATTCTTTTTGCTGCAAAACCTAAAACAGGTGTTCATTCGGTGAGTGAATTTGAAAAACTATACCAATCGAAAGAATTTCCGTTTAACAAAATTTCAGATACTACTTTTCAGCGTTTAAAATCAGGAATTGCCTTTGATGATAAAGGACAATTCAGAGGTTTTCTGTTTATTGGCGGATTGCGCAAAGAACTCACGTATGAAGAATATGTAAGATTTAATGAGTTAATTAGCGGTTTTCAACAAGCCACTTCAGAAGAAGATAAAAAAGAATATGAAAGACGCAGAAATTTAAAGTAATTATAAATTATTCCTTGATTTGTTGGTTTTTTTGACCAACAAACCATCATGATAATATTCGTCTATTGCGTTTTTATTCACGCTTGGCAGTTTGTTGGCTGCAAGCCAACAAAGGCAGAGGATAATTTCCGTCGCATTCATATGCAAATGTTATCCTTATTCCTAAATACAGCTTATCTATTTATTCAGAGTATGTGAATCTTCCGAACACTTATGGTGTCCTCACGAACCACATTACAAGAAAACATTTCTATTGTTTTTTCAGTACGATACATACGTGTTTTAATTCCGCACAAGTATGCATCTTCACAAACCTTAGCTGCATACTTGCGCAAATTGTGATTTTATGTTGTTTTGTGAGGACACGAACCAAGGCTATCGGTTATTTACTTTATTCTGTGATGTCAAATATTTTTTTAAGCTTTGGTTTATTTATAACCTGTCCATTACATATCAAATAAGCAATATTTACAGTGTCTTCTGCAATTTTAAAATGTAATTTCTTACCTTCTATTCTGTATTGATTAGGTAATGACATTGTGATAAATGAATCTAATGTATAATCAGAAACTTTCATTAAATACGGTGGTGTGTTTAGTCCTGTACTCACACACTCTGGATTATAATATCTTACTACTTCTCCACTGTATATTTTATTTGGATCAAGAATTTCTTCTTTACATTTCTTTTTGCAAGCATTAGAAAATACGCTAAAAAGTGCTACTGTAATCAAAATTGTTTTTTTCATTTTTAATTGTTTAAGTAAATATTATTTCCCTTGCCTTGCTAATCTTTTTGACCAACAAACTAGCATCCTTTCGCGAGTTTGGAGAGATAAATTTCTATATCGAAATCTTCAAATAAATCGGACAATGGTCAGAGTGTTTGACGTCCATAAATATTTTTGCATCTTCAATTTGTTGTTCCATTTCTTTTGTCGTTACTAAATAATCGATACGCCAACCTTTATTATTGCCACGTGCATTTGCCCTATTGCTCCACCAAGAATAATGATGCAATAAACTAGGATGAACATGTCTAAAAGTATCAATAAAACCACTATTAAATAATTTGCTCATCCATTCGCGTTCTTCCGGCAAAAATCCTGAACTATTTTTGTTTCCTTTTGGATCGTGAATATCAATTTCGGTATGACAAATATTATAATCACCTGCTAGAATTATCTTTTGACTATCTTGCTTAATATCATGTATGTACTTGTACATATCATCGAGATATGCCATTTTTACTTGTTGTCGTTCATCGCCGCTCGAACCTGAAGGAAAATAGCTGTTAATAATCGTGATGTCTCCAATATCCAAACGAATCAGCCTGCCTTCAAAATCATATTGATGAATATCCATTCCCTTCACCACATTATCATGTAAAACCTCATTTTTTATGGCAATTCCAACGCCGCTATATCCTTTTTTTTGCGCAGAAAACCAATGAGTTTGAAAGCCTATTTCATGAAAGTGTTCTGATGGTATATCTAATTCATTCGCTTTTATTTCTTGAAATAAATACACATCATGATTGGTCGTTTTTATCCAATCTATTAAACCTTTGGAGACAGCAGAGCGTATGCCATTTACGTTATACGAAATAATTTCTAATGACTTCATTTACAAATATTTTTTTCAGCGATAATTTTTTAACTTCACCATTTATTGAAAGCGGTAAAAGCAAATATACTAATCCTTTTTTTCTTAGGATATTTTTCTGTACATGCACAGACATTTATAGATGGCATTGTGTTGGATAGTGTAAGCAAATCGCCGATAAGTTATGCTAATATTTACATTAAAGGCACCACCATTGGCGTCACTACAGATGATACAGGCTATTTTAAATTGCCACTCACGCAAGCTTTCGATTCTATCACGGCGGCATATTTAGGTTATGAAGAAAAAACAATTCGCCTCAGTAAGCAAAGCAAACAAAGACTTGTTTTTTTGTTGTCATCGAGCGCAAACACATTGGCAGAAACCGTAATTGTTGCCAACAAAGAAAGCTTGGAAGATTATCTTATTCGTAAAATATTAGAAAATAAAGAAAAGAACGACAAAAAACATTTACAAAATTACAGCTACGAACTGTATAATAAAATAGAGTTAGATGTGAAAAATATGTCTGACAAATTTATGAATCGAAAAATACTAAAACCATTCAAGTTTGTATTCGACAATATTGACAGTACCTCTGAAGAAGAACCATTTTTGCCACTGATGTTGTCCGAAAATATTTCCGATTATTATTATACCAATAAACTCAATAAAAAACGAGAGATAATTAAAGCCTCAAAAATGTCAGGCATTAGCGATGCAAGTTTTAATGAGTTTCTAAATGCAACTTATCAAGATATAAATGTCTATGACAACGCCTATACTATTCTCGAAAAGCAATTCATCAGCCCAATTGCAAACGTATGTAAAACGTTTTATAAATATAAAGTAATCGATACTTTGGTGCTCGATAATATTGTGCACTACAAGATGTTATTTGAACCTAAAACAAAAGGTGATAACACATTTTTAGGTAGTTTTATTGTGTCAGAAAATAATTATGCTATTAAAAGCATTCAGCTAAGAATGGCTGCTCATGTTAATATTAATTTCGTCAAAAAAATAGAAATCAACCAAGATTTTGATAATGTAGATGGCCTGTGTTGGATGATGACCAAAGACCATCTTGTCATCGAATTTAAACCTTTGGAAAAAACACCAGCGATTGTCACTAGAAAAAATACAGTATATAGAAATTTTAAAATCAACACAGCATATAATGATTCCATGATAGCTGTGCTTAAAGAGGAACTCACAATGGATGAGCATACGATAAAAAAAGATCAAGCATTTTGGGACACTTCTCGATTTATACAATTATCAAAAAACGAAGCAGCAGTTTATCATATCATTGATACTTTAAAAACGGTACCTGCTTATAAAACATATGTCGATATTATCAATTTTGTGTTGACTGGCTATTACAAAGCAGGACCAGTAGAAATTGGACCAATATTGAATACAGTAAGCTTTAATAAGCTCGAAGGTTGGCGTTTTGGCATTGGTTTGCGCACGAATGATAAGATGTGTTCGTGGGCTCAAATTAGTGCTCATATCGCATATGGCTTGCGCGATAAAAAAGTGAAAGGCGATGTAGGTGTTCGATTTTTAGTTGACAAACGACCGCGTCAAATTATTAGTGCATCGTACACACACGATGTAAGCGAACTCAGCAAAACTTCAGATTTACTGGCTACCGACAATATCTTGAGTATTATAATAAACAGAAGAAAACCAGATGTGCGTTTGCTATATTTTGAAGAAGCCAAACTCGGATACTCAATAGAATATAAACAAGGCATGTCCTTTGGCATCGCATTTCAAAACAGATACATCAAGCAAGGATTAGTGCCATTTCGATATGCGCTCACCAATAAAGAATTAGTGACTGACACCTTACATAGTCTAAGGCAATCAGAGCTGATTTTTAATGCACGATTTGCGATTGGTGAGAAATATATCAACAAAAACTCCTTATTCAGAAGTAGCATAAATACTAGCAAAGTGCCTGTCATACAATTTGAATATGTCTATGGCATCAATAAATTTTTAGGTAGTCAATTTAATTATCATAAACTCACATTGTCGTATGCACAAATCATTCCAATACGCACTATTGGAAGATTTGAAATGCATATTCAAGCGGGAAAAGTATTCGGCACAGTGCCATTTTTGTTAAATGAAGTGCATGATGGCAATCAGACATATGCCTTTAGCAATACTGCATTTAATGTGATGAACGATTATGAATTTTATAGTGATAGATATTTACAATGGAATTTTTCACATCATTTCGATGGTTTTTTTCTGAATAGAATTCCAGGTATTAGAAAATTGAAATTGCGCGAAGTTATTCATACACGTGGCATTTGGGGAAATGCTTCAGCAAAAAATAGGACATTTAATCAATTAAATACGAGCTTCATCAAGCCGACAGGAAAAATTCCATATATCGAAGTTGGTTTTGGTTTGGAAAATATTTTAAAATTTATTCGTTGGGACGTGATGTGGCGTGTTACACATCGAGATAATCCAAAAGCATATAAGTGGATGATGACATTTGGTTTTAACTTTAATTTTTAAGCGAGAACGATAATTATTTTATACTTTTACAAAAAAGCTACACCTTGATTGCTACGCAATGCATAGATAATTCCATTCCATTTGTTAGACTGACAGACACCGTTGGGTTTGCACTTGATTTAATGCAAGAGTTTAAGACACCAGCATTAGCAGTGCTTAACAAGGAAATGTATTGCGGTTTAATAACAGAAAATTTTTTATTAGAGCTCGATGATACCTTGTTAATTGATGCTTTAAATGAACATCTTCTAACATATAAAATTTCTAGTGATTTACATCTTTTTGATGTCATTAAATCGTCGGCAGAATTCGATTCTTTCTTCCTTCCTGTGGTCAATACTACAAATGAATATCTCGGTATTAGCACACCACAAAAAATATTAGCAGCGTTTTCACAAAACACAGCTTTAAATAATAGTGGCGGCATTGTAGTATTGGAAATGGATACAAAAAATTACTCGCTTACAGAAATATCAAAAATTGTAGAATCAAATAATGCAATGATATTGCATAGTATGTTGGCATCAACAAGTCAAGCAAATCAGATACAAGTGTCATTAAAAATTAATAAAAATGACTTGAAAGACATTCAACTTTCCTTCGAGCGATTCCAATATAATGTAGTTGCGGTATTTCATCAATCAGAATATGAACATCAATTGCAAGAACGCTACGAGAGCCTTATGCGTTATTTAGAAGTGTAATTTTCTTTCTTACAAATTCATACATTTCAACTGCAAATATTGCGCCTGAAATATATAAAAACGGGAACATAGGCACTAAATATCTTGCTTCAAAATAATTGATGACATATAGCATGTAAAAACAATTAATGCAAACAAAAAACAAGATGGCAATATAGATAATTAAGTGTTTTTTTATAAATAAAATATTGCCGATTAAAGAGATAAATAAAAAAATATTCAATAGCAATAGGATTGCTTTTATAACAAAGAAAAGATAATTGTTTTTGTAATCATATAAGAAATATAGTGTGCCTGCATTACTTTGGAAAATAATGCTTTCCATCATTTTCATTGGCATGATTACATAATATGAAAATGGATGCTGGGCGATATGTTTGTCATTAATTTTTTTTATAAAGAGTACAGCATTTTGCTCAGCAATGGCAAGGTCTTTTTTTGTTGGCGATGTAAATTTGTAGGCATAGTAATCATAAACACAATTGTAAATGGAAGCGACAGTATTTTTGCTATAATGTGTAAATGCTGCTTTAGGTAAAGCAGTAAGCATAGAGTCAATTAATGTTTGTTTGTCGCGCTTGGATAAAATTTGTTGCCACATTTTATTAGAAACACTTTCTGCGCTATAATCAGCAGGATTGGTCCATGTAGAAATCCATTTTCTCAGTTCAATATTTTGTAAACCATAAGTCATCGGATCGCCGTAATATTTTTCGAGTAAAATAAATTCGCCATTTGTTACTTTGTAATTGCGAATCACATACGGTGTAAATACAAGCAACACGCCTACGCCAAATGCAAAAGTTGTTTTTAGAAAGCTTGTTTTGTTTTTATAATATAGCAATAAAATGGAAATTGCAACAGCACCTCCAAAGAAGAAAATAGGTGGCCTACACAACGATGCAATAGAAAAGAAAATGCCTGTTGTCAACCAATCACGGAGCTTGGAATTGCGTATTGCTTTTGAAAAAAAATATAATGTAAGTACTACCAATGCTGGACTTATCGACTCTGTAAGCGTGAAATATGTATTGCTAATCAAGGTTGGATTAAATCCATACAATAAAAATGCGAGCCATGCCATTTTTTTATTTCTAGTCAGATTGTTTACTGCCAATAAAAAAAGAACAGCAGACAGTGCAAACAAAATCGTTTGTGTGATTTTTATAAAAAAGAAACTATTTTTTTTGCCAAATAAAAGATAATGAACACCATAAAACATAGGATAAATAGGTGTTCGGCGCACCAAGTATTTTTTATCGCTAGCGTCGCAAGTGAAACCATGTCCTGCGAGCCAATTTTTTATTTGTGGCAAGTAAAAACTATTGTCAATGGAATAAATGGTCTGCCCATGTACTAAGCGTTCATTTTCTGCTAAGAAGCTAGCATTTTTCACAAAATCAGCATTGATGGTATTGATTATAAAAGCAAATCCTATCACGCAAAAAAACGCTATTAAGATATTTTTTTTATTAATAGGCATATTGCTCAACAAATGTAGTAATGGTTGGAATAATAGTATGTGTAATTTCTTCTGTAGATAACTCATAGAATAGTGGTAAACGCAGTAAACATTGGCTATATCTATCCGCTTCTTGCAAAATACGACCATCGTGTTTGTCTAAAAAATATGGACTTTTATGCAGGGATTGATAATGAAAAACTGCTAAAATATTTTTACTTCTAAAAAAGTCTATAAGCTGGTTTCGGTCTTCCGCTTGCTGGCAAACCAAATAAAATGCATGAGCATTGTTGCTGGCATATTCATGAATGACAGGCAATTGAAAAAAATCAGCATAAGCAAGGAGTGCTTCATAATAGGTATTCCAGAGGGAAATTCGTTTTTGTTGAATATCGTCTATGGCTTCTATTTGCGCCCACAAAAAGGCTGCTGTAATTTCAGATGGTAGAAAGGAAGAACCAATATCCACCCAATTATATTTGTCAATTTCACCACGATAAAATTTATTTCTATTAGTTCCTTTCTCTCGTATTATTTCAGCACGTTCAATAAATTTTTCGTCATTAATGACGAGCATGCCTCCTTCACCTGCAATGATATTTTTTGTTTCGTGAAATGAGAACGCTGCTAAATGACCAATGCTTCCTAGTGGTTTGCCTTTGTAATAAGCGTCTATCGCTTGCGCAGCGTCTTCAATGACAAATAAATTATGATTGTTGGCTAATGCAATGATGTTGTCCATATCACAAGCCACGCCAGCATAGTGCACCACAACAATTGCTTTCGTATTTCGTGTAATTAAGTTTGCAATTTTTGTTGCATCAATATTTGGGTGTTCGGCACTGCTATCCGCAAATACAATCTTTGCTCCACGCATAATAAAAGCATTTGCAGTAGAAACAAAAGTAAAGCTCGGCATAATCACTTCATCGCCTTCTTGAATATTAATTAAAATGGCGGCCATCTCTAGCGCATCAGTACAGGAAGACGTAAGCATTGATTTTTTAAAGCCATATTTTTCTTCAAAAAAACGTTCGCACCTTTTTGTAAAAACACCATCACCTGAAAGCTTTCCAATAGCGGCAGCTTCTTGTATGTAAGTGATTTCTTTTCCTGTTAAATATGGTTTGTTAAATGGTATTTGCATGCTTCTTCCAATGATGGTGTGTATATAAAATGCTAATTTCTTGGCAGCCTACACGTTGGTAAAATGCACAAGCATTCTTGTTTTCTGTTTGTGTTATAATTTCTAATGTAGTAAAATTATTTTTAATTGCAAAGTATTCGGCTGCTTCCATTAAGGCTTTGCCAATGCCTTCATTTTGATGTTGCTGATCCACTGCAATTAAACCGACTTTCGCCAAATTTTCTTTAAAAACCAATGTGATAAATCCTTTTGGATATTGTATATCACCATATACCAAAACAATATCAGCGCTTACTTTTTGTACAGCATTTTCAATCCATTGTCGATATAGATTTTTATAGCTAGTAGCACCAAAATTTGGATCTAACTTAAACCGTGAAAAAGCGCCTGCTTGTATAGATAAATTAATTAAAGCGTCGTTAGTTGTGGCAAATGGATACACTGCTATTTGTTTGTCAACTGAAGTAACGTTACGAAGCAGTTGTTTTCTATAAATTGTTTTTATGTCCGTATATGTAATATTAAAATTTGTTTGATTTTCTAAAAACGTGTCGAGATTTTGTGCTGTTTGTTCAATGTAAATTAAATCAAACGAATTAATTTCTGCTGCTGTAATAGATTGCAATTTACTGAGCTCATCGATTTTACCAATGCGTAGTTGAAAAAAATCAGAATCCCAGGTGAGTGCTTGTATTATTTCCATCACCGCGTTGATTTTTCAATGATGTAGTAAGGTCTGTTTTTTACGGCATCGAAAGTTTTGCCAATATACAGTCCCAAAATACCTAGAATACAAATGATTAAACCTCCTAAAAACCAAATAGAAATAATGATACTTGCATAGCCAGGCACTTCGATTTGATGTGTGAGATGTTTGTATAAATAAATAACGCCTACAACAAATGAAATGATTGATATAAAGATGCCAGTTTTAGTAACTAATCGCAATGGCTTTTCAGAATTCACTAATACAACATCTAGTGCCAAACGTATCATCTTGTTAAATGAATAGGTTGATTTTCCTTCATGCCGTGCTTGTTGTGGCATATCTATAGTCGTTTTCTTAAAGCCAACCCAATCGACCATAGTTGGGAAAAATCGAATGGCATCACGCATCGAAATAATAGCATCGATAACACGTCGATGATAGATGCCAAAATTCGAAATGCTATGGTGTAGAGGTCTTCCAGTAAGGTAGCTTAATATCTTCCAAAAAACGATCGAGTAAATTTTGTTCAAAAAGGAAGTCTGCCTGCTGATGCGTTTTGCAACAACAATATCATAACCTTCATTAGCCTTTGCAAGAAGTTGTTTAATGGCACTTGGATGGTCTTGCAAGTCGCCATCCATTACGATAATCCAATCGCCTTTTGCTTGTTCAATGCCACACGCAATGGCGTAGTGCTGTCCGAAATTTCTACTTAATTTAATACCTCTCAGTTGAGGTATGTCAGCTGAAAGCACTTCAATTTTTTTCCAAGTGTTATCAGTGCTTCCATCTTCTACAAGTATGATTTCAAAGTCCATCTGCAACAACGAACACTCAGAAACAATTAGCTTTACAAGAACTTCTACAGAGTTTTGTGCAAAATAAATAGGCGCAACAACAGATAATAACATGCCAACCAAAGATAGAAAAAAGATGCTAAAGAATACTTTTATTAGAAAAAGTAAAAGTATTGCTAATTGTAAATCTCTTTTTAGATTTTAGATGCTTTACTGTATCTTTGTTGTAGTTGTGTGTCATTGCACCAACCCAGAAGATATAAAGTACACTTTAACAAATGCAGCTATTCCCACAGCAAGTAGAAAATTTTTGGCTAAGGCAAGATTTAATATTTGCAAGTGATTTTATATTGGTGCCACTGTATTTGTATTTTATACATGTCCAACTCAAAAAATATATAGCCAAAAAGCCAGAACATTACAAGGAGTACATGATGAAAGCATGGTATGTTCGTTTAGCAGGCTGCATACTTACTGCCTTAATGTATGATTATTATTACAACGGTGGCGATACCACTACATTTTACTTTTATGCACTTGGTGTAATTAAAATGCTGTTTACCGACCCTGAAATGATACCACAAATCATGTTGAATCCTAAAGGTTTTTATTCCTTACGTTATTTAAGTGAGTCTAAGTATTTTATTGAAAGTGGTTTATATTTTTATGACGGCACAACTGCTATTATCATTTGGCTAACCTCAGCCTGTTTAGTTGTCTTTTTGCAATCATATATGCTCACCAGTATTACGTTTACACTTTTTGCTCTATATGGCTGTTGGAAAATATTTAGCATGTTTTATGATATGTATCCTCATCTCAAAAAACAAATGGCTATTTCCTGTTTGTTTATTCCTTCTGTGTTTTTTTGGGGCTCAGGTGTAATGAAGGAGCCAATATGTATTGGTGGTTTAGGCATGATGTCATATTATATGTATCATTTTTTCTTCAAAAAAGGAAATAAACTAAAAAGCCTCTTTTTAGCACTCTTAGGCGCTTTCATAGTTTTTTCTATTAAAGTATATATAATCTTGGCATTTTTACCTGCATTGGCAGTTTGGGTGTTTGCTCGTTATAGATATAATATCAAAAGTCCATTTCTAAAAACAATCTCAACTCCACTGTTTATTGTCTTAGGTCTTGGCGCTGGAGCTGTTGTCTTGCAGTCAATGGCAAGTTATGCAGAACGATATGCCTTTGAAGAAATTATGCGAACAGCAAAAGATACACAAAACTGGTTGGTATATTCAAGTAAAGAACAGAATGGCTCTTTTTATACACTCGGTGATATTGAATATTCAACAATGGGAATGCTAAAAGTATTCCCAAAAGCAATTAATGTTTCTCTGTTTAGACCATATATCTGGGAAATCCGAAAGCCGATTTTATTGGCTGCTTCACTAGAAGGAATTGTTACGCTATATTTAACGATTACTTTGCTATTTAAGACTGGATTTGTACGTTTTTTAAAATTAATAGCCAGCAATCCTGAAGTTCAGTTTTGTTTGGTTTTTTCTATCATCTTTGGTTTTGCTGTTGGTTTTACCAGCTTCAATTTTGGAGCGCTTGCGCGATATAAAATTCCATTTATGCCATTTTATTACATTGCCTTATTTATCTTGTCAGATGCACAGAATAAGACGCAAAATACGACTGCAAAAACTAAGAAATAAAGTGTATATTTGGCACTCATTTGTTTTTTCAAAAAAGAATAAAAACTTTACGCATTTTTTATAGAATAAATTTTTAAAAATGAATATTGCTGTAGTAGGTACGGGTTATGTAGGATTGGTGTCAGGCACTTGTTTGTCAGAGACAGGAAATAATGTAATTTGCGTCGATATAGATGCAAATAAAGTTGCAAAATTGCAGGCAGGAAATATTCCTATTTATGAGCCAGGTCTAGACGTGATTTTCCAACGTAATATCAAAGAAGGCAGGTTGCAGTTCACGACTAATTTAGAAGAAGCCATTAAAGATGTTTCACTAATTTTCTTAGCGTTGCCAACGCCACCAGGTGGAGACGGTTCCGCTGATTTGTCTTATGTCCTTGGTGTTGCTGAAAAACTAGGCATGATCATGCAGGATTACAAAGTTATTATCAATAAAAGTACGGTACCAGTAGGAACGGCCGAGAAAACAAAAGCAGCTATAGCAAAACATGCGAAAGTGCCTTTTGATGTTGTGTCAAATCCTGAATTTCTACGTGAAGGTGTTGCCGTTGATGATTTTATGAAACCAGACCGCGTAGTCGTCGGCACTTCTTCGGAAAGAGCACGTAAGCTAATGGAAGAACTATATCGTCCTTTTGTTAGACAAGGCAACCCAATTATTTTTATGGATGAGCGCAGCTCTGAGATGACAAAATATGCAGCGAATTCCTATTTAGCAACACGGATTTCCTTTATGAATGAATTGGCGAATCTGTGCGAGAAAACAGGAGCCGATGTAGAAACCGTGCGAATGGGTATGGGTAGTGATGCGCGAATTGGAAAACGTTTCTTATTTCCTGGTATCGGATATGGCGGAAGTTGTTTTCCAAAAGATGTTCAAGCATTGGCAAAAACAGCAGATGAAAATCAATATGATTTTAAAATTCTAAAAGCAGTAATGCATGTAAATGACATACAAAAACATGTACTGGTAGAGAAAATTATCAATCATTTTGGTGCTGATCTTACTGGAAAAAAAATAGCAATTTGGGGCTTAGCATTTAAGCCAAATACCGATGATATCAGAGAAGCGCCAGCATTATATATAATCGAAGATTTGCTGAATGCTGGCGCAGAAATTGTTGCTTACGATCCTGAAGCCATGCCGAACGTTCAGCAATATTTTGCCAACCTTTCGGAAGATAAAAAATCGAGATTACACTTTGTAGATAGCTATTACCTTGCTTTGCAAGATGCAGCATTCTTAGCAATTTTGACAGAATGGACAGAGTTTAGAACACCAGATTTCAATAAAGTAAAATCGCTACTAAAACAGCCTATAATTTTTGATGGCCGCAATTTATACGATCTTGATATTATGGAAAAAGAAGGATTTTATTATAACAGCATTGGTCGAAAAACCATCATGCCATAAATTAGCACATGTGGAAACAACAAAGAAACGAATATTAATTACAGGCGCAGCCGGATTTTTAGGCTCTCATCTATGCGATAGGTTTATTAAAGAAGGATATCATGTTATTGGCATGGATAACCTAATAACTGGAAATATTAAAAATATTGAACATCTTTTTCCAATAAAAGATTTTGAATATTATCACCATGATGTCAGCAGATTTGTGCATGTGGCAGGAAAACTTGATTATATTTTACACTTTGCTTCACCTGCATCGCCAATAGATTATCTGAAAATGCCAATTCAGACATTGAAAGTAGGCTCATTAGGTACACACAATCTATTAGGATTGGCTAAAGAAAAAAATGCGAGAATGCTCATCGCATCTACATCAGAAGTATATGGCGACCCAACCGTGCATCCTCAGCCAGAAGAATATTGGGGAAACGTAAATCCAGTGGGCCCTAGAGGTGTATATGACGAAGCAAAACGATTTCAGGAAGCTATCACAATGGCCTATCATAATTTTCATGGCGTTGAAACGCGTATTGTGCGCATCTTCAATACCTATGGACCACGAATGCGCTTAGATGATGGTCGTGC
>JADKZZ010000040.1 GCA_020848475.1 Chitinophagales bacterium
AAGATTTACAACGTTTTCCGTTTTTATAACTTTTGCAACATTTTTTCTTGTAAGAATAATCTATGTTACATGGTTTTTGCAAATCTAGTTCTGTGCTGATAAGATTTTGTAAAAATGGTAATTTAAGCATACTCAAAAATACAAAATCTACTTAGAATCATTCTAAATAGAATGTTAAATTCAAGTTTATTGTAAAAAATACCTAATGTAAGGTAGGCAGAAAATATGCACAATGCTTTATTTCACTATTCTATCGGCATTATCTTTTAAAAATGCTTCCCAGCCACTGTATTTTTTGCCTCCTTTTGGAGCGCCTCTCATAGAAAAATGATGACAAACCGCCACCGCTAAGCCGTCTGTAGCGTCTAATTGTTTGGGAAGCACATCCGTTTTGAGTATATGTCCTAGCATGGCAGCAACTTGTTCCTTAGCTGCATTTCCATTTCCAGTGATGCTCTGTTTTACTTTTTTAGGAGAATATTCTTGAATTGGAATTTTTTGTGACAGAGCCGCTGCGATGGCCATACCTTGTGCACGTCCGAGTTTTAACATTGACTGTACATTTTTACCAAAAAAAGGAGCCTCAATCGCTAAAATATTGGGTTTGTATGCCAAGACAATTTCTAATACTCTGTCGTAAATACATTGCAATCTATCGTAGTGATCGTCAAATTTCTCGGTTTGTATGCAACCAATTGCAATTAATTCCATACGATTGCCGTCTGACAAAATAAGGCCATAGCCAGTGACTTGCGTGCCCGGATCAATGCCCAAAATAATATGTTCTTGTTTAGATTTCTTTATGTCTGTCACTTTGTAAAAATAAGATATAGTTCCGAAAGAATAGCATGTTTGATTTGGATATCAACTTCCTATACAAAAAGATTTTATCTTTGGAACTCATCTAAAATAATGTAGCCTAAAAAATTTTAGTTCAAATATGTCTAAGCACTAGAAATGAAGACACTTTTACAACATAAAATACTCAATGTACTGATAAAATTATTAGTATTTGGAGGCTTATTAATTGTATTATATAAACAGTTATTTGGTAATGAAAAAATTGAAATCGCTTATGCGCATTTTCTTTTAAATTTTAAAGGCAATTTTGTCGTTCTTAGCACTGTGGTTATATTAATGATACTGAATTGGACAATAGAAAGTATCAAATGGAAATTACTCATCGACAAGCTGCATCCAATAAGCTGGCTTGATGCCATTGAAGGCATCTTATTTGGTGTTACCTTTTCCTTGTTTACACCAAGTAGAGTGGGTGAATTTGGAGGTCGTGTTTTTGCGCTAAATACAGAAAGAAAGGAAGCTATTGTATCTACAATCATTGGCAGTTTAGCTCAAATTGTTATAAATGTTTCTATTGGTGCGCTAGGTCTTTTGTTATATATTTTTATTTATGAAAAGCACGACACTTATCTTATATCTGCATACGCATTTATCTATATTTTGTTGTTGGTGACCGTGCATTTTTGTTATTACAATATTGATATCGTCAGTATAAAATTTTCGAGATTTCCGATTTTAAAAAAAGCAGCTCGATATTTACATATCATCGACTTGTACAGTAACCACGACCTGTTGAAACTCGAATTATTTTCCTTGCTACGCTATCTCATTTATTGCATACAGTTTGTTTTGTTATTGACATTTTTTGGCATTAAAATCCCATTTGCTAGTGCAATAATTATCGTTGCTGCCATTTTTTTTATACAAACCATAAATCCAATAAATATAGCATTGATAGACTTTGGATTTCGTGGTAATGTGGCTGCACTGTTTCTTGGTGGATTTACAGATAATCCGTTCGCCATTTTAGCAACCACCATAACACTTTGGTTCATCAATCTTATCATTCCGGCTGTCATTGGAGGTGTTTTTGCCTTTAGATTTAGATTTTTTAATGAAGATTAACTCATTATAATTCTTATCTTTATGCCTTAAAATTCACCTATGGCAAATGCGACAACATTACCTAATGAAAACTTATTAGCAGACAACAACAACAACTATATTGCCGATGCAGTGCAAGGTCATCCGAAGCAACTCGCATTATTGTTTTTCACAGAAATGTGGGAGCGTTTTTCCTTTTATGGAATGCGGGCATTGTTGATGCTATTTATGGTGCAACAACTACAATATGCCGATGTCAAAGCCAATCTAATTTATGGGACATATACAGCATTAGTGTATTTGATGCCTTTGTTTGGCGGTATCGCAGCCGATAAAATATTAGGCTATCGAAAAGCAATAATTTTAGGTGGAGTATTAATGGCTGTTGGGCATTTAGTATTGGCAGTTCCGACAGAATGGTCATTCTTCGCAGGTATGGCATTTTTAATTTCTGGCAATGGTTTTTTTAAACCAAATATTTCATCAATGGTTGGTAAACTCTATGCACCAGATGACGCTAGACGCGACAGTGCCTTTTCAATATTCTATATGGGCGTTAATTTAGGTGCTGCTATTGGTGGTTTGCTTTGTGGCTATATCGGGCAAAAAATAAACTGGCATTATGGCTTTGGTTTAGCTGGCATTTTTATGGTAGTTGGATTAATTACATTTGTCATCGGGCAAAAATCATTAGGCAATATTGGATTAGTGCCTAAAAATGAAAATGGAGATGCAGTTGCTAAGCAAAATCAGATTCTAGTATATGTCATTTCTTTAGCAATCGTACCCTTGTTTATTTTCTTGTTTAATCATTATACTTTAATGGGAAAAATTATGTTTCCTATTTGCATAATCGCAACAATTACAATGGTTGCAATTGCATATCAACAAGAAAAAGAAGCTCGCGACAGAATGCTAACAGCAATAGTATTAGTAGCTTTCTCAGTTTTATTTTGGGCATTTTACGAGCAAGGCGGCGGCTCTTTAAATTTATATACAGAACGAAATGTAAACACATTCGGATTCCCGGCAGCTGCGATTAACAATTTTATCAATCCTTTTTATATTATACTATTGAGTTTCCCTTTTGCATGGTTGTGGATTTCACTCGCTAACAAAGGAAAAGAACCTTCAACGCCAATGAAATTCAGCTTATCATTTTTTCAATTAGGGATTGGTTTTTTCTTATTTGTAATTGGTGCAAAATTGGCATTTGACGGCAGAGTAAGCTTTCTTTGGTATGCACTTGGATATTTGATGCTCACCACAGGTGAATTATGTATCTCTCCTATCGGATTATCAATGATTACCAAATTATCACCACCAAAATTTACTGGAATGATGATGGGTTTTTGGTTTCTGGCGTCAGCTTTAGGTCAACATCTTGCAGGTTTAATAGGAACTTTAATGGCAATTCCATCAGAAAGTGGCGAAACTACAGTATCAGCTGTAGATTCTTTAAATATTTACAGTGGTGTGTTTATGAAAATATTTTATGTGTCCATCGGTGGTGGTTTGGTATTATTATTGTTGGTACCCATATTAAAGAAAGCGATGCACAGCTCAAAATAAACTAAACGACAGAAAGACTGTTATTTCAATATGCAAATCAGAGGCAAAATATTTACAATCATTGGTATCGTTTTAATATTCGGATATTTTATTTCTGACTCATTAAAAGATCCATACGACCCTACGCAAGTCGTATTAATCGGAAACGATACATTAGGGAGAGATTGGAGTGCTTTTGCCGAAGCGAATGCCAAACAACAATTTATGCAATCACAGGTAGCAGAAGGCTCGCCAGCTGATGCTTATACTGCACAACAATTTAATCTTTTAGGCTATGGCATCGACTCTAATGGCAATTATACCGTATTAGAAGATCCGTTTAAACGACAAAAATTTAATCAAGATAATTACGCGACAATTCAATCGCCTGATGGACGTGAGATAGTTGTAGGCTATAGCAGAGACGAAGAAACAGAAAATGAAGACAACGAAGAGAATTTCTTTCGTAAAATTAAAACACGACATCAAACTGAAATAGAAGAGCCTGAAATGCGCTACAAAGATTAATCGTTTTCTATCTATTCTCGATGAATCCATTATCATTTCTTGACTATCACTTATCGTTTGAAAAAGTTCAAGTTGCTAAACAAATATTCCAAGATTCATTAGCAAAAAAACTAAGAGAACTAGGCATTCAGTTTCCAATAGCAAACCTATACATACGCATTTTCAAACAGGAAAAACAGCTTGAAATATGGGCAAGCAATAAAGAAGAATTCCAACTTATAGCAACTTATCCATTCACTAATTTTTCAGGAACAGTAGGCCCAAAAAATAGAGAAGGTGATTTGCAAATTCCCGAAGGGTTTTATCAAATCACCCATTTTAATCCAAAAAGTAAATTTCATTTATCACTAAAAATTAGTTATCCAAACGATGTAGACGTTTTGCGTAATAAATCAATACAACAACTTGGTGGTGACATCTACATTCATGGCGGTGATTACACCGTTGGTTGCATTCCAATCGGCGATGAAAACATCAGTGTTTTATATTGGCTTTGTGTCAACTCATTTGTCATTCAACCAACGATTCCAGTACATATTTTTCCAGCAAAAATGGAAGGAAAACAATTGGACGAACTCTGCTTCAACTATCCAGAATATATTACATTTTGGCGCACCATGCAAACCTTATATCTAAATTTCCAAGCAAACAAAAAACTCGATAATATCGAAGCATTTGCGTAAGATTTTATATGGCTTTAAATAGGTCAAATCTTAAAAATTATTAACCTATCAATAAATCTTGCATCCTAAATCTCAAATCCTAAATCAATGACTATCTTAGCATTTCAAAAAAATAGTATAACAAATCTTTATGGAATTAAATAACGGACAATATGAAATTGGCGGCGTTTCGGTACTCAGTCTTTGCAAAGAGTACGGAACACCATTGTATGTGTATGATGCAGCAATTATCGAGCGTCAATATAATCGATTAATGAATGCATTTCCAAATAAGAATATGAAGATTAGCTATGCTTGCAAAGCACTAACCAATATTAGTATTTTGAAATTTATCAAAAATCTAGGAGCAAACTTAGATACTGTTTCCATACAAGAAGTTCAACTTGGTTTAAAAGCAGGCTTTGCGCCTAAAGACATTATGTACACACCAAATTGTGTGAACATAGATGAAATCAATAAAGCAGTAGGTTTTGGCGTGCAAATTAATATCGACAATATTTCCATTTTAGAGCAATTTGGTCACCTTTATGGCAACACTTATCCAGTTTGTGTGCGCATCAATCCGCACATTATGGCAGGTGGAAATAAAAAAATATCCACTGGTCACATTGATTCTAAATTTGGGATTTCCATATATCAATTAAGACATCTAGAACGCGTTGTCGCTTCTAATAATATTCGTATAAATGGCTTACACATGCACACAGGCTCTGATATTTTAGATGCTGATGTTTTCTTGCGTGGCGCAGAAATTTTATTCGAAGCAGCTAGAAGCTTCAAAGACTTAGAATTTATGGATTTTGGCAGTGGTTTTAAAGTAAAATATAGTGCAGACGACAATACAACCAATATCGAAGAACTCGGTGAAAAATTAGGCATTCGTTTTGAAGAATTCTGCAAAGAGTATGGCCGTGACTTAACAATTATGTTTGAGCCTGGGAAATTTTTAGTTAGCGAATCTGGTTATTTATTCGTGCGCACCAATGTCATCAAACAAACCACATCTACCGTTTTTGCTGGTGTAGATTCAGGCCAAAATCACCTTATCCGACCGATGATGTACGATGCTTATCACCATATCACAAATGTTTCTAATCCAAATGGCATACAACGTATTTATTCTGTCGTTGGATACATTTGTGAGACAGACACATTCGGCTGGGATCGAAAACTAAACGAAGTACACGAAGGTGATATTTTAGTCTTACATAATGCTGGCGCTTATGGTTATTCGATGTCGTCAAATTACAATTCAAGGTATAGACCAGCAGAAGTTTTAGTGTATAAGGGATTAGCAAAACTCATCCGTCGTCGCGAAAATCTCGAAGATTTATTAGCTACACAACTTGATGTAGAATTTTAATGTCATTTTGATGAAAATACTATGCTTCTTCATACAAGCTTAATACTCTACAAAGTCGATATACTATAAGAATAAGTACAAATAATGTAAATTTGCTTAACAATGTCAGAAAAAGCATCAAATATTCATCCAACATTCGACAAAATATTACAACGTCAAGATAAAGAATTGCTCTTACAGCAACATGCTGTCTGTATTTGGATGACTGGTTTATCTGGTTCTGGAAAATCTACTATTGCACAAGGATTGGAAAAAAAATTACATGCTCACGGCATTATGACCGCTATTTTAGATGGCGATAATGTGCGTACTGGCATCAACAATAATCTTGGATTTTCAGAAGAAGACAGAGTTGAAAATATTCGACGTGTGGCAGAAATCAACAAGCTATTTTTACAAAATGGTATTGTCACTATCAACAGCTTTGTAAGTCCAACAGCTGACATACGCAACTTAGCCAAAAACATCATTGGCGAACAAGATTTTTTTGAAGTGTATATAAATGCCAGTTTTGATGAATGTGCCAAGCGCGATGTGAAAGGTTTATATAAAAAAGCTTTAAATGGCGAAATCAAAAATTTCACAGGCTTAGATGCTCCTTTCGAAGCGCCAGAAAATGCTGCATTAGAAATTAATACAGCAGAACAAAGTATCGAAGAGAGCGTTGAATTGATTTATAATTTTTTCCATTCTAAAATAAAACAACATAATAAATAGTAGTCATCTCACTACTCATTACTCACTACTCATTACTATTTCATGAACGATTATCATTTAAATCACTTAAAAGAATTAGAATCAGAGTCTATTTTTATTCTGCGTGAAGTAGCAGCACAATTCGAAAATCCGTGCATCTTATTTTCAGGTGGTAAAGACTCTATTGTAGTCACGCACTTAGCATTAAAAGCATTCTATCCAGCAAGTGTTCCTTTTACACTATTGCATGTTGACACAGGACATAACTTCCAAGAAGCATTAGATTACCGCGACGAATTAGTAGCAAAAAATGGGCTTCGCTTATTGATTGCCTCTGTTCAAGAGGCCATCGACAAAGGCATAGTGCGAGAAGAAAAAGGCTTTAATGCATCGCGCAATGCCTTACAAACAGTGCCTTTATTAGAAGCCATAGAAAAAAATAAATTCGACTGTGCTATTGGTGGCGCTCGTAGAGATGAAGAAAAAGCACGTGCCAAAGAACGCTTCTTCTCACATCGTGATGAATTTGGGCAATGGGATCCAAAAAATCAAAGACCTGAATTATGGAATATATTCAATGGCAGAAAACATATTGGCGAGCATTTTCGTGTTTTTCCAATTTCAAATTGGACGGAAATGGATGTGTGGCAATATATCTATCAAGAAAAAATTGAAATGCCGAGCTTATACTTTTCACACAAACGAAACGTGTTTGAGCGCGATGGTGTATGGTATGCCGACTCGCCATATATGCTGAAAAAAGAAAATGAAATAGTAGAAGAACGCGTCGTTCGTTTCCGAACTGTCGGTGATATCACTTGTACTGGTGCGGTTTTTTCTGAAGCAGCAACATTAGAAGATATCATTCAAGAAGTTGCAGCATCTCGCACAACTGAACGTGGCACGCGCGCCGATGACAAACGTAGCGAAGCCGCCATGGAA
The DNA here is from genome assembly GCA_020848475.1 of Chitinophagales bacterium. GTDB lineage: Bacteria > Bacteroidota > Bacteroidia > Chitinophagales > JADIYW01 > JADJSS01. The sequence goes on from JADKZZ010000040.1 coordinate 7,669, forward strand.
GACAGAAAGAAAGCTGGATACTTTTAACACATATCTGTTCTAAGTAATTCACTAATTGCCAATTTTGCAAATAAAAACAATGACAACAACAACACAAGAAATAGAAAATTTTGATTCGAAAGCATATCTTGATATGGAGCTATTGCGCTTCTCAACCGCAGGCAGTGTCGATGACGGAAAATCAACTTTAATCGGAAGATTACTATATGACAGCAAGTCGATATTTCAAGATCAAATCGAAGCAATCGAGGCCGCATCTGCAAAGCGTGGCGAAGAATATGTAAACCTAGCATTGCTAACTGATGGCTTACGAGCCGAACGCGAACAAGGTATCACTATCGATGTCGCGTACAGATATTTTTCTACGCCAAAAAGAAAATTCATTATTGCCGACACACCAGGTCACATTCAATATACCAGAAACATGGTGACGGGCGCCTCCACAGCCAATTTAGCCATTATTTTAGTCGATGCTCGCAAAGGAATTATCGAGCAAACTTATCGACATTCGTACATCGCTTCTTTGCTACAAATACCACACATTACTGTTTGCATCAACAAGATGGACTTGGTAGATTGGGACGAAAAAACATTTAACCAAATTGTACATGATTATAAAGCATTTGCTTCAAAATTAGACATCAAAGATGTACACTTTATTCCCATTTCTGCCTTAGCAGGTGATAATGTGGTGAACCGTTCACAAAATATGAATTGGTACAATGGACCGACCTTAATGTATTTATTAGAAACGATACACATTGGCTCTGATTTAAATCATATCGATGCTCGTTTTCCAGTACAGTATGTTGTTCGTCCTATGAAAAATGAATATCACGATTACAGAGGATATGCTGGCAGAATTGCTGGTGGCGTGTTTCGTGTTGGAGACAAAGTAAAAGCATTGCCAAGTGGTTTTTCATCAAAAATAAAATCCATCGTAACCATGGACGGTGAGCTACAAGAAGCATTTGCACCGCAAAGCGTAACCATTACATTAGAAGACGAAATTGATATTTCGCGCGGCGACATGATTGTTCGCGAAAATAATGTACCACAAATCGAACAAGAATTTGATGTCATGTTGTGCTGGATGAATGAAAAGAAAATGGTACCACGTGGTAAATACATTATTAGGCATACCTCTAAAGAATGTAAGTGTATTGTAAAAGAAGCAAAATACAAACTCGACATCAACACATTGCAACGCATAGAAGATGATATTGAAATCGGATTAAATGATATTGGTCGTGTTACCTTGCGCACTACAGTTCCTTTATTTTTTGACTCTTATAGAAAAAACAGAATCACAGGAAGCATCATTTTGGTAGATGAAGCAACGAATGAAACAGTTGCTGCTGGTATGATGGTATAAAATTAAAAATGATAAAAATTACAGTGTACTGTGGCGCAAATGCCGGCAATGAAATTGTCTTTGAAGAACAAGCTTTTTTGCTTGGAAAAACATTAGCGCAACAACAAATCGGTCTTGTATTTGGTGGTGGCAAAGTAGGCTTAATGGGTATTGTTGCTAATGGTGCCATACAACATGGCGGCGAAGTAATCGGCGTTATTCCTCACTTTTTATGCACCAAAGAAATTGCACATGACGGCGTTACGGAAATGATTAGCGTTGACACAATGCATCAACGAAAAACCATTTTGTATGAACTTTCAGATGCCATGATTGCATTGCCAGGTGGATTTGGTACCATGGAGGAATTATTCGAAATGCTTACGTGGGCACAATTAGGCCTACATCACAAGCCAATCGCATTGCTAAATACAAATGGTTTTTATGATGCCTTATTAGCCTTTATTCAAACGATGGTAGATACTCAATTTCTAAAAAAAGAATATCAGCAAATGCTGTTACACAGCGATAATATTGATGATTTACTTGAAAAGATAAGAAACTACGAAGCGCCAAAAGTCACTAAATGGATAAATAAAGAAAACACATAACAAACAGTAGGTTTCTTATCAATTTCAAAAAGTAAAAATCCAAATTCGTATAGCTGAATTCACAATGCAATGCTTATCTTTGCAGTAATGCAAACAATAAACGCTATTGGCATTATCGGTGGTGGACAACTCGGAAAAATGTTCATCGAAAACGCCTCAAAATTAGCTATTCCTATCAACATCTTAGACAAAGATGCTAATTGCTCTTGTAGTAAATTAGCCACGCAACATATCCTTGGCAATATCACAGATGCTGATGATATCGAAAAACTATCTGCCATTTCAGATGTACTAACTTGGGAAATTGAACATATTAATGTCGATAAATTAATTGCATTACAAGAACAAGGAAAAACTATTATTCCCAATCCTTTGGTGTTAAAAATAATACAAGATAAAGGCAAACAAAAAACGTTTTACAAAGAAAATAATATTCCAACTGCTGACTTTTTTATTGCAAATAACAGACAAGAAGCAAAAACTAAACTTGCACAATCTAATTTCAAAAAGGTTGCCGTTAAATCGTGCACTGGCGGTTATGATGGCAAAGGTGTTTTTATTGCTGATGTTACATCTATTCTGGAAAATGAAATCGATATTCCATTTGATGGTAATTTGATGATAGAAGAATTTATTGCGTGTAAAAAAGAATTAGCTGTTTTAGTAGCACGTGATATACATGGTAATAATGCGATATATCCAGCTATTGAAATGGAGTTTGCAGATAGCAATTTGGTGTCTTTTCTTATTTCTCCAGCGAATATTGACAGTACTATCGAACAGAAAGCACAACAAATTGCAACGCAATGCGCCGATGCATTTAATAGCGCAGGTTTATTTGCTATCGAATTTTTCTTATCGCACAACGATGAATTGTTTGTCAATGAGATAGCACCACGACCACACAACTCAGCACATCATACTATCGAAGGTTTTTACACTTCACAATACGAGCAATTATTGCGTGTTTTATTAGGCCTGCCACTCGGCTCTACCGAAATTATTGAACCCTGTGCAATGGTCAATATTGTTGGCGACAAAACAGGCATTTACAAGCTTACATATCTCAATGAATTAGCAAAACTGCAAGGTGTATATGTGCATTTATATGGTAAAAAAGAGAGTCGACCCAACAGAAAATTAGGTCATATTACCATCTTGCATAAAGACAGAAAGGAATTAATACAATTAGCAGAAAAAGTACGAACTTTAGCAGAGATAGAAATTATTGAAAAATAAGTTAATCGCAATACGTTGTAAGATTTGAGTTACAACAAATGATATAAAATTCAAAAGGTATAAGATGAAAAAAATAGCCATCATCATGGGTTCGGACAGCGACTCACCTGTAATGCAGGAAGCTGCAAAAGTGTTGACCGATTTTGGAATTGAATTTGAATACACCATTATTTCCGCACATCGAACGCCAGA
>JADKZZ010000041.1 GCA_020848475.1 Chitinophagales bacterium
AATTCGCTATCTTCTGCTTTCGTTTCGAACTTTTGTTCCCAGTTTGCAATGGCAGAGCGAACTAATTTTTCCATTGTTTTAGAAGCATGTTTCGTTGAGAATGTAAGTATATTTAATGCTTCCATTACATCTTTTTCACGGATTACGTCTGCCAACAATCTCATTTTACGAGGTGATGTAGGCACATTTGTAGCACGTGCGATACAAACCGATTTTCTAGCTTCTTTTCTAGCGTCTGCTGCTATTTTTTTTCTTTGACCCATGGCTTAATTCTTATTTTCTGTTACCTGAATGTCCTTTAAATTGTCTAGTCGGTGAAAACTCTCCAAGTTTATGACCTACCATATTTTCTGTTACATATACAGGAATGAATTTATTTCCGTTGTGTACTGCAAATGTATGTCCTACGAATTCTGGAGTAATCATAGAGGCACGAGACCATGTTTTGATTACTGTTTTTTTATTAGATGCATTCATAGCATCAACTTTACCTTGTAAGTGGTATGCTACGTAAGGACCTTTTTTTAAACTTCTTGCCATTCTCTATCTATTATTTTTTTGCTCTTGAAATAATGTGTTTGTTCGATGCTTTGGTTTTACTTCTTGTTTTTAAACCTTTAGAAGGAATACCTTTTCTTGAACGAGGGTGACCACCTGAAGCTCTACCTTCACCACCACCCATTGGATGGTCAACTGGGTTCATTACTACTGCACGCGTACGAGGTCTTCTGCCTGCCCAACGGTTTGCACCTGCTTTACCTTTCACCTCTAAGCTATGGTCAGAGTTTGAAACAGAACCGATAGTCGCTAAGCAAGTACCTAAGATTTGTCTAGCTTCGCCAGAAGGTAATTTGATATTTACATACTTACCATCTTTACCAGATAATTGGGCAAATGTACCAGCGCTTCTGCAAATTGAAGCACCACGACCTGGTTGTAATTCGATATTATGAATAACTGAACCTAATGGCATATTAGACAATGGTAATGTATTACCTACTTCTGGTGCTACTGATTTGCCTGAAATAATTTCTTGACCAACTTGAATACCTTCAGGTGCGATGATATAACGTTTTTCACCATCTTTATATACCACTAATGCGATAAAAGCAGAGCGATTTGGATCGTATTCGATAGTTTTTACCGTTGCTGGTATATCGAATTTATTACGTTTAAAATCGATAATACGGTATTGTCTTTTATGACCACCACCAATATAGCGCATTGTCATTTCTCCTTTTTGGTTACGGCCGCCAGATTTTTTATTAGAAACAACTAATGATTTCTCTGGTACGTTGGTTGTCACCTCACTATAAGAGTTCGATATTCTGTATCGTAAACTCGGCGTTATCGGATTGTATTTTTTAGTTGACATTACTTATTCTATTTTAAAATTATATTTCGTTGTAGAAATCAATTACTTCACCTTTTGCAACTTTAACGATTGCTTTTTTATAACTTGGTTTTCTACCAGAAATTACTTGCGTTTTTGTATTGCGATTTTTAGGTTTAGAAGCAATAATTGCTGTATTTACTTCTTCTACATTAACGCCGTACATTTTCTCGATCGCTTTTTTAATTTCTACTTTGTTTGCCTTTTTTTCTACTAAAAAAGTGTACTTGCCTGCTTTTTCTGATAGTGCAGATGCTTTTTCGGTGATTAAAGGTTTTTTCAGAATTTCCATTCTATTTATTTTTATGAATTTGCTAATACTTCAATTGATTTTTCGCTAATCAAGATAGTGCTGTTGTTCATGATTTCGTAAGTATTTAAGCTATCCGCAGTAGCAATATTTGCTCCTTGTACGTTTCTGCTAGATAAATACACGTTATCATTTAATTCTGGAAGAATCAACAAAGACTTTTTGTTTTCTAAGCCAAAAGCTTGTAAGAATTTTAAATATTCTTTTGTTTTTGGTGCATTGAATGTAAAGTCTTCAACTATTTTGATTGCGCTATCTGCTGCTTTCACTGACAAAGCAGAATTTTTCGCTAATGATTTTACTTTTTTATTTAATTTAAAATCGTAAAAACGAGGTCGTGGACCAAATATACGAGCACCGCCTTTAAACAAAGGATTTTTGATGCTACCTTTTCTCGAGCCACCTGTTCCTTTTTGTTTATGCAACTTTCTAGTAGAACCAGATAATTCTGATTTTTCTTTTGTTTTATGCGTACCGCTTCTTCTTCCTGCTAAATATTGCTTAACAGCTAAGTAGATAACATGCTCATTAGGTTCAACACCAAAAATTGCTGCTGGCAACTCGATGCTACGACCTGTGGCTTGTCCGTTAATATTATATACTTCTGCTTTCATCTTTTATGATTTACCCTTAGTAAGAGAAACTGATTTTTTACTTTTTTCAATAATTACATAAGCTCCATTATGACCAGGAATTGATCCTTTAACGATAATTAGATTTTCGTCGTTCAATACCTTCACAATTTTCATGTTTAGTTCTTTCACTCTGTCAGTACCCATGCGACCACCCATTTTCATGCCTTTCATTACACGTGCTGGTGTAGAACAAGCACCTAATGAACCTGGCGCACGCAAACGATTGTGCTGACCATGAGTTTGACCACCTACACCGCTAAATCCGTGACGTTTTACAACACCTTGGAAACCTTTACCTTTAGATGTGCCAATGATATTTACTTTTTCGCCTTCTGCTAAAATCTCAGATGTAACGATATCGCCAACATTTAAATCATCCATACCTTTGAATTCTACTAATTTTGCTTTTGGAGCGCCACCAGATTTTTCAAAGTGATTTTTCATTGGTTTAGTGGTATTTTTTTCTTTTTTATCACCGTAACCTAATTGTATTGCATCATAACCATCTTTATCTTTCGATTTTTTTTGTGTTACAACACATGGACCAGCTTGAATAACTGTGCATGGAATAATTGCACCGCCTTCGCCGAAAATACTGGTCATACCTACTTTTGTTCCTATTAATCCTGCCATGACTTATTACACTTTAATTTCTACATCAACACCAGATGGTAATTCTAATTTCATTAATGCATCTACAGTTTTAGGTGTTGCGCTATAGATGTCCAATAATCTCTTGTATGTACTTAATTTGAATTGCTCACGCGCAACTTTATTTACGTGTGGTGATTTCAAAACAGTAAAAATCTTTTTGTTGGTAGGCAATGGAATTGGACCAGTGACTACGGCTCCAGCACTGCGTACTGTTTTTACGATTTTTTCAGCAGACTTATCTACTAAGTTGTGATCGTATGATTTTAATTTTATTCTAATTTTTTGTGCCATGATATATATTATCTATTAATCAGCTTTTACTTTAGATTTTGCTTTTGCTACTACTTGTTCTGTAATGTTATTTGGTGTTGGTGCGTAATGAGAGAATTCCATGATAGATGTTGCTCTACCAGATGTAATTGTTCTCAAGTCTGTTACATAACCAAACATTTCTGACAATGGAACTTTTGCTTTAATAACGTTTGCATTATTTTTCATTTCCATGCCTTCCATCATACCACGACGACGGTTTAAGTCTCCTACCACATCACCTGTATTTTCTTCTGGTGTGATTACTTCTAATTTCATTATCGGCTCCAACAAGATTGGGTTTGCCTTTCTGCAAGCTTCACGGAACGCAAACTTAGCCGCTTGTTCAAACGAGAATGAGTCAGAGTCCACTTGATGGTATGAACCATCAAATAAGCGTACTTTTAAGCTTGGTACTTCGTAACCCGCTAATACACCAGTTTTCATTGCCTCTTTGAAACCTTTTTCTACTGATGGAATAAATTCTTTTGGAATTGCACCACCAAAGATATCATTGATAAACTCTAATCCTTCTTTATCTTCTGCACCAGGTCCGATTTCGATTTGAATATCAGCAAACTTACCACGACCACCAGATTGTTTTGCATATTTCTCTCTGTGTTCAATGCTGTTTGTGATAGTTTCTTTGTAGTTAACTTGTGGAGCACCTTGATTACATTCAACTTTGAACTCGCGCAATAAACGGTCAACGATGATTTCTAAGTGCAATTCGCCCATACCTGAGATAACTGTTTGTGCAGTATCTTCGTCATATCTCACTTTAAATGTAGGATCTTCTTCTGCTAATTTAGCCAAAGCCATACCTAATTTATCAGCATCTTTTTGTGTTTTAGGCTCAATAGCTAAACCGATAACTGGATCAGGGAATACCATAGACTCTAACACGATTGGATTTCCTTCTGCACATAAAGTATCACCAGTTCTGATATCTTTAAAACCAACAACTGCACCAATATCACCAGCACCTAATTTTTCGATAGGGTTTTGTTTATTCGCATGCATTTGGAAAATACGAGAAATACGTTCTTTATTTCCGCTTCTTGTATTGATTACATAAGAACCAGCATCTAAAACACCAGAGTAAGCACGTGTAAATGCTAAACGTCCTACGTAAGGGTCAGTAGCAATTTTGAATGCTAAACCAGCAAATGGTTCGTCGTAGCTTGGCTTACGCACTACCTCTTCGCCTGTATCAGGATGCGTACCTTTAATATTTGGTCTGTCTAATGGTGATGGCATTAATTCCATAACCAAATCCAACATAGTTTGTACACCTTTATCTTTAAATGAAGAACCGCACAACATTGGAACGATTTTCATATCTAAGCAAGCAGAACGCAAGGCGTCTAAAATTTATCTTTCTGAAATTGTAGAAGGATCATCGAAGAATTTCTCCATCAATTTATCATCATATTCAGAAACTGCTTCTAATAAACGCTCTCTCCACATTGTAGCTTCTTCTAACATTTCCGCTGGAATATCTACCACTTCATACGTCATACCTCTATCGTGCTCATTCCAGATGATTCCACGGAAGTTAATTAAATCAACTACGCCTTTAAATGTATCTTCAGCACCGATTGGCAATTGCAATGGAACAGCATTTGAACCTAACATTTTTTTCACTTGCTCCACTACATTCAAGAAGTCAGCACCTGAGCGATCCATTTTATTTACGAAACCTAAACGAGCAACGTTATAATTGTTGGCTAATCGCCAGTTTGTTTCAGATTGTGGCTCAACACCATCAACGGCTGAAAACAAGAAAACTAAACCATCTAATACACGCAATGAACGGTTTACCTCAACAGTAAAGTCCACGTGTCCTGGTGTGTCAATCAAGTTAACATGGTACTCTTGACCTCTGTAGTTCCATTTTACTGTAGTTGCAGCAGATGTGATTGTGATACCACGTTCCGCTTCTTGCACCATCCAGTCCATAGTAGAAGCACCATCATGCACCTCACCTATTTTATGGTTTACACCAGCATAAAACAATATACGCTCAGATGTAGTAGTTTTACCTGCATCAATGTGAGCTGCAATACCAATATTTCTTGTAAATTTTAAATCGCGTGCCATTTTTTTCTTTTAATTGACACATTTAATGTGTCTCTCTTTTTTTTTATTTTGACACATTAAGTGTCGTTATTATTATTATGCTTTAAAATGTGAGAATGCTTTATTCGCTTCTGCCATTTTGTGTGTATCTTCTTTTCTTTTCACTGCGGCACCTTCTCCTTTTGACGCTGCAATTAATTCTGCTGCTAATTTATCGCCCATTGATTTTCCGTTTCTTTTTCTTGAAAATTGAATCAACCAACGGATTGTCATAAATAATTTTCTGTCTTCACGAATTGGTGTTGGAATTTGGAAAGTTGCACCACCAATTCTGCGGCTTTTCACCTCTACAGCTGGCATGGCATTATCCATTGCTTTTTTCCAGATTTCGTATCCTTCTTCTTTTGTAGAAGTTTTAATACGTTCCATCGCTTCGTAAAATGCAGTATAAGCTGTACTTTTTTTACCGCCAATCATTAAGTTATTCACAAAACGAGTTACTAAAGGATCTCCATAAACTGGATCCGGTGCTAAGTATCTTTTTTTTGCTTTTTGCTTTCTCATTTATTTTATTTTTAAGTCAGACACATTATAAATGTGTCCACACATTATTTTTTACCTTTTCCTTTTGCTGGTGCTGCTGCGCCTGCTTTACCTTTTTTAGTTCCGTATTTAGAGCGGCTTTTTTGACGATCGCTTACTCCTGCTGTATCTAATGCACCTCTTACGATGTGGTAACGAACACCTGGTAAATCCTTAACACGACCACCACGAATCATTACGATTGAGTGCTCTTGCAAATTGTGCTTCTCACCTGGAATATAAGCGATAACTTCAATTTTGTTGGTTAAACGCACTTTTGCTACTTTACGTAAAGCTGAATTTGGTTTCTTAGGTGTAGTTGTATAAACACGTGTACATACACCGCGACGTTGAGGGCAAGCGTCTAATGCTCTTGATTTAGAAGCATATTGAAGTTGCTCTCTTCCTTTTCTTACTAATTGTTGAATTGTAGGCATTCGTTAAAAACGTTATTTTTAAAAATTTCGGACTGCAAAGGTAGGGAAAGAAGTCAAGATTACCAAACATAACTGTAAAGAAGAAGTTATGTTTTTTGTAGTCTTACCTTCCCTGCGAAGGCAGTTACTACAAGAAGAAATTTCTGATACAATCGGATTTTCCTCCTGAAGTGGGCGCAAAGATACAAATTAATTCGCAATTGTGGAAAATTATTCTGTATTAATTTCGAGTTAAGAATGAATTTGTGAGGTAAAATGCGATAAACAATAATTTATTAGCGCATAAATAATTGATTATAAACAAAATATTTCTTTTGATTGGTGTTGACCTTATGTAATTCCAATAAAAAATGGGCTGCTTGATGGCAGCCCAGAAACTTGTAACGAATGAATTTACAATTTTACAGCGACAGACCCATTGATTGAGCCGTATTTACTTCTTGATATTCTTCAGCACTCCAATCGTAAACTTTAGCTCTAAGATAGGCATCTAATGATGCGATACTTTCGGCTTCCCAGAGACAGGTTGCCTCTGTGGCATTGGCGTTTGGCAGTACTTGCAATACTCTCGACACGCCATTTTCTGGCAATTTAGGTAAACTTTCTTGTGCACTTGCCCAAAATTTTTCTGGGTTGGCGATTCTGTGTTTTACTACAATAATCATTGCTAATGGTTTTGAGTGATGAATAATAAAGATAAATGTAACACATTCTTTTCAATTAACATCTGTAAAAAAGTAAACCTCTGCCTTTTTTTTTGAAAGCATACTACATAAATCTTTTTTGCTTAATCGTTCCAATTTTGTTTTATTTACATTCAAAAACAGCATGAAATTTGATTATATCATTATTGGAGGCGGATCGGCTGGTTGCGTATTAGCAAACAGATTATCAGAAAACGCAAATCATACAGTTTGCTTGCTCGAAGCTGGGCCACCTGATGATTCACATTTTATACATAATTGTAATCCAGTAAATATGTTATTCTTAATGAATAGTCCTAAATACAATTGGTGCTATTATGCGGAAGGAAATACGAAAACTGGAAATAGGAAATTTTATTGGCCGAGAGGCAAAACATTAGGTGGTTCGAGTGCTGTAAATGCAATGATTTATACACGTGGGCATCCTTCGGACTATGACCATTGGGAATCATTGGGAAATAAAGGCTGGAATTTCCAAGCTATATTGCCATATTTTAAAAAATCGGAATTACAACACAGAGGCGAAGATGCATACCATAGTAAAGAAGGCACGATGGATGTTATCGATCCTACGTTTCACTTTCCGCCAAGTCATGCATTTGTAAAAGCATGTGCAGAGGCTGGCATTCCGCATAATAATGACATTAATGGAGCGAAATATGAAGGAGTTGATTTCTTCCAAGTAAACCAAACACCAGACGGCAGACGCTGTCACTCATCTGTCTCATTTTTAAATCCGGTGCGCGACAGAAAAAATCTAACTATTATCAATTATGCACACATTAAAAGAGTGGTATTTGAAGGCACAACAGCTACTAATGTGGAGTATTTTGACCTAAAGGACAATAAAAAAATAAAAAGTATTGCTGCCAATAAAGAGATTATACTCAGTGCTGGCATCATTGGTTCGCCACAAATCCTCAAACTTTCTGGTGTTGGTCCAAAAGCAGAATTGGAAAAACATGGAATTCCGGTAGTGAAGGATTTGTCTGGTGTTGGTGAAAACATGCAAGATCATCCTGACATTATTATTAGATGTAGAGACAAATCCGGTTCAGCATTGACCACATTTCCATGGCCTTACATGGTAAAGTTTATGTCAAAATTTTATCGAAAAAACAAAGCTCCATTTATATTTACACCAACTGATGCAGGAGGTTATGTAAAATCAGATCCAAGCGTAGAAGTTCCAGATTTGCAATTGCAGTTTGCATCGGTTCGTATGTTGCCACATGGCAGTGGTTTATTTACACCAACAAAATCAGGATTTGTATTACATATTTGCCACATGCGTCCAAAAAGCAGAGGAAATGTGTTATTAAAATCAGCTGATCCATTTGATGCGCCAATTATTAATGCAAATTATTTTGATGATGAAATGGAATTAGACGCCTTGGTGAAAGGTGTAAAAATTGCTAGAAACATCATTGCGCAAGATGCCTTTAAGCCGTACTTTGGAGGCGAAGAAGTGCCAGGCAAACACGTACAGTCTGATGCTGAAATACGCCAATTTATTCTAGACAAAGCGGAATCGGTGTATCATACCGCTGGCTCTTGTAAAATGGGCATCGACGAGATGGCTGTGGTGGATCCTACGTTAAAAGTATATGGCGTGAAAAACTTACGAGTTATCGATTCATCTATCATGCCTACAATTACAGGTAGCAATATTCATGCGCCTACCGTAATGATTGCCGAAAAAGGTGCTGATATGATACTAAACGATGATTCTAAATAAATTTGGAAACAAAAAAATGCAATTAAATGCTAACAGTTTGCAGCTTGGCAAATAGTGGCATTTTATAACAAAAGTTCAATAGAATTACTACTGTTCAATCTTGCATTTCTGCTCAAAGTAGCGCTTCTCACGACACAATGCCTAACTGTATGATAGTGGTAGTGGTTTTTCATCTTTTATTCTTGTGGAACTTTTTCATTCCATTTATAATCTATTAATGCCCAACCATTATCATCATTATAGCTTGGAAATTCTCTGTCAGAATTGTTAATCAATAAACTCCCATCGGACATAACTTCATAGGTACTGTGTGGCTTATCATTAAACATAGCTTGTATATTACTTCTACAAAAATCGCATCGTGGGCATCCAACAATCGTTCCATCACTAAAGTAGCCAATTATTCCACCATTTGCATGATATAAATATCTGAGTTCTTTTTTGTTCTTATTATTTGCTATTGGCTTTTTAGTAGATTCTTCAATTTTCAGCTTCTGTTTTTGTTGTGCTTCATTCTCTCGCAGACTAATTTCCCTTTCTTTTAAGTCAAGCTCTTTTTGCTTTAACTCTAATTCTTTAGTTTTGTTTTCTTGGTTATTTGAACAACTTGTAAGTGTCCCAAAAAAAAAGATAAATATTAAAATGTACTGTTTTGTCAAGTTTAATGTCATAAAATTAATTTTGAGTTATGTGTCTTGTCTTTAGCATCACAGCCAACGTCTTGGGCTTGGCGATGGTGGCAAATTGCAACGCACCAAACTTTTTCGTTCGTATTTATTATAAATGTATGCACTATTCTTTTATTTACCAAATAATTTGCCACTATTGCCAAGCTATTGTTAGTGGT
>JADKZZ010000042.1 GCA_020848475.1 Chitinophagales bacterium
GGGTGTACCATGTATTGTGGGGCTTATCTGTGATAGTTGTCCCTTGGTTTTGGTGTGAGTTAGCAGATTTATCGCATCCAAATGATGTGCAGCTTTGGCAATTTATCGGTTTGTATGAAGTCATATTTGGCATTGGTTATTTAATGGCAGCATCAAATCCACTACGACATTGGCGTGTCGTGTTATTAGGGTTTGTGACTAAGCTATGCGTTGTCATCGGCTTTACTTATTTTTATTCCATTGGCCAAGGACCATTAGTTGTGTTCAATATGATTTTATCAAATCATATTTTTTGGCTTATTCCATTCTTAGCGATATTATACAATGCATACAGACATCAATATTTATTAGATAATGAAATGATGCATCTAAATAGTTTGGAATTGCCAGATTTGTTATCACTTTACGAAACTAATAAAGGCAATAATTTATTATCTCTTTCACAATCACAACCTGTAATGCTGGTCTTCTTACGTCATTTTGGATGTGTATTTTGTAAGGAAACATTAAGCTGCATAAACCAATACAAGCAAGAAATAAGCAATAAAGGTACAAAATTGGTGCTGGTGCACATGTCTGATGAAATATCAGCAATACAATCATTTGAGAAATTCAAACTACAAGATGTCGAATTCGTCACAGATCCTGAATTAATGCTGTATAAAGGTTTTAAATTAAAAAGAGGCACATTATTACAAGTATTAGGTCTCAAAGTTTGGATACGCACAATCTATCTTTTTTTTAGCAAGAGAATTTTCTCAACAATACAAGAAGGCTCAAATGTTTTTCAAATGCCAGGCGTTTTCTTAATTCAAGATGGTGAAATATGTAAGAAATTTGTACACCAATCAACAGCAGATGTTCCACCATATTTAGAACTGCTAACTGTCGAAAATAGCCATAATTAAATTTCCATATCTTATTTTGTGTTAATTGGAACTTTTTCTATTTACAAAGTAGTTTTATAAGAGTATTTTTAAAACACATTAATCGAAATAATTATGAAAAAAACAATCTTCTCTTTTTTCTTTTGCTTCGCAATGGCAACAATGTCGTTTGCAGCAGGAAATGCCAACGTACTAATTACCGTAAAACTCAAAAACGGCGACGTTGTAACAGGCAAGGCTACTATGCCTAAAATAAATGTAGTTTCTCCTTATGGCAACTTAGCCATTCCAGTTGAAAAAATAAGCAATATCAAATTTGGCATTCTGTCAGATCATACAAAAGATGGTGCTGTATTGCCCGACTTAAATAAGTTGCAGACGGTTGCCAATGATAATGAAGCAAAAACAATTTATGAAAGAGTATTAGCGTATGGCACGCCCGTGTTGTCAACCATCATCACGTTTACGCAAAACCCATTTTATAAAATTGCGGATAGAGATAATTATACCATCGAGCAGTTAATCGATGAATTATATAAAAAAGCAGATCTTTCTTCAGGTCAATCTATCAATGATGCGCTTACTTTCGACGCTTCAAATTATATCGAAGGTGCTGTAGCATTTTCAGATATTACTATACAAGCTGAATATGGAAACCTTACATTCAAACGCGAAAAAATTGAAAGCTTAGATTTGTCGCCAATAGAAGAAGCAAGTGTAAATGCTGATGGAAATTATAAGCTAAAAGCAAATTATCACATCTCTGGCAATGACAATAATAAAGGTTGGATTAATACAGGTGTTAAAGTAAAAACAGGCGATAAGTTTTCTATCATTGCCAGTGGCAAAATTGTACTAAAAAGCTTGTCTGGCGGTACATATAATCCAGATGGATATTTAAGTGGAGTTAAAGATGGTGCTTACACAGATGATATGACAACAAAGTATGGATCGCTTGTTTATAAAATAGGAGAGTACGGCGACATCAAACAAGCAGGCTCAAAATTTGATAGTGAAGCAAATAACGAAGGAAATATTTACATCTCAATTTATGAAACTGTTTATGATAAATCGAATACAGGTTCATATACGGTAAAGGTGACAAAGAAATAGTTTTTCAATATATTTTTCTGCCTTGAAGCATTCGCTTCAAGGCTTTTTTATTGGAATTGTTATTGCTAATTTCTTATTTAATGACACACTGTAATAGTTTTTTTGTATTTTAACAATACCTAAAACAAAACTATGTCACACTTTAAGAGTCCATTGCTATCAGCATTGCAAAAAAAATCTAGAATTTATTTAGACAATATTGACGAAGATGCACTAGAAGAAAAAAAATATTATAATCGTCGTCAATTTTTAGATACTTCTTTGAAGTCAACACTAGCAATTGGTATGGCGAGCTCGATTCCATTGCTTCATAGTTGTAAAAATAATTCGACTTCTTCTGCTACTAATAGTTCGAGTTTTAAACCTAAAGTGGCTATCATTGGCGCTGGAATTGCAGGATTAAATGCAGCACATCACTTGAAAAAATCTGGAGCAGTTGATTATGTGATTTATGAAGGTTTAAAACGATGTGGAGGTCGTATGCATACAATCGAAGAATTTTTACCTGGCATCACATTAGACATTGGAGGCGAGTTTGTCGATACAGGCCATGCGGAAATGTTGGCATTAATCGAAGAATTTAAACTAGAGAAAAATGACTATGCTGCCGATCCATTGCATGAAGGTGAAAATAGAGAATGGTATATCATTAACGGCAAACGCTACACGATGAAGCAGGTATTTAATGAGTTCAAAAATTTCTTACCAATTATTGAAAAAGACTTGGCGTCTTGCGGCGAAAATTATGACACACCAGAAGCGATACGTTTAGATAAATTATCATTAGACGAATATCTCGCAAAAATAGGCATCACAGGTTGGTTGAAAGAACTGCTACGCTGTGCATATTTATCCGAATTTGGTTTGGACTTAGAAGATAATTCAGCATTGAATTTTATCGATATGTTGAGCGTAGGCGAATCAAACGAAGTAGAATTGTATGGTGATAGTGATGAACGCTATTCCATTAAAGGCGGCGTTGTGTCACTGATTAATGCAATGGCTACTGCTGTTGGAAACATCGAGTTAGAACATAAATTAATAGAAATAAACAAAGCAGGCGATGGCTATTCCTTGATTTTTGAAAATGGAAAATCGGCTTATGCTGATTTTGTTATCATTACCATTCCATTTACAGTATTGCGCGATGTGAAGTTTAATGTTGGCGCTATTGCACCTCAAAAGTTAAAAGCAATTAAAGAATTAGGATATGGTCAAAATGCTAAGCTATTTCTTGGATTTGATGAGCGTTTATGGCGCACAAAATATAAAACAATAGGCTATCTTTTTAACGATAAAATACATAATGGATGGGACAGTTCTTACGGTCAAACAGATAATAAAGGAGCAGGTATTTATACTGTTTTTTTAGGTGGAAAAGATGCAGTATATATGGCAGAGAATAAAAAAAATACACAACAATTTGTCGATATGTATTTGCCAATATTAGATAGTATTTATCCAGGAATAAAAAATAAATATAATGATATTGCGGATATTGCATGGTGGCCAAAATCCAAGATTGTGAAAGGCTCTTACTCTGCATTTTATCCAGGTCAATGGACAGATGTAATGCCATATATTAATGAGCCTATCGGTAATATTTTATTCGCAGGAGAACATTGTAGCGATGAGTTTCAAGGTTTTATGAATGGTGGCGCACAAACGGGAAAAGATATTGCTTTACAATTGTTGAAAAAAATAAAAGCAACATAATTTTGTATATATGCTAATGGCAACTTCTTAAAAATTGCTCAAAAAACCAAAGTGAATGACGAAAACTTTCTAAACTTACGCGCTCATCAATGCCATGAAATCCAATTGGATCAAGCATAGGACTGAACTTAAGAATATTTTCTGAAACATCAGCAAAATGTCGTGAATCTGTGGCACCAATCAATAGAAATGGTGCACTTACAACATGCGCATAACTTTTTTTAATTAAGCTGTCAACACGTGTAAATGCTATGCTTTTAACCGAAGTCGTGCGGGAAGCTTCAGAAATATTATCATCAAATTTAGAAACGATTACACGCTTGTCATTAATGATTTCATTTACCTTGCTTATGATGTGTGCAGAAGAATCGCCAGGCAATAATCGAAAGTTGACTACTGCTGTGGCTAATGTTGGAATGACATTATCTTTAATGCCAGCATTGATGATTGTTGGAACCGCTGTAGTGCGTATCATCGCATTGCCTGTGCCTGTTTTTGAATAATTTTTATCAATTAAAGACTTAAATAATCCAGCATTTGCAAACGCCATATTATTTGGAAAATTCATCTCAGGACCTAAATAACGCATGAAGTCTTGCGTAGCTTCTACAAATTTTGCCTCAAAAGGATTTTCACGAAGTCGTACTAGTGCTTTTGTCAAAATATCTATCGCTGTTTCTTTGTCAGGTTGCGAAGAATGTCCACCTTTTTTATTGACAGAAAATAATAAAGACATGTAGCCTTTTTCAGCTGTACCAATTAATGCAACTGCTTTGTTTATGCCTGGCACTTTTTCTTTTGTTACAATGCCACCTTCATCCATCACTAAATCTGCTTTTATTTTTCGCTGTTTAAATAAAGCAGCAACTTTAACTGCACCTTGTTTGCCTCCAATTTCTTCATCATGTCCAAAAACAAAATAAACAGTTCGCGTAGGTTGGAAATTTTCTGATAGTAATTTTTCTGTGCTTTCTAAAATGGAAATCAAATTTATTTTATCGTCAGTAGTACCTCGTCCCCAAATATATCCATCTTTTATAGTGCCAGCAAACGGTTGACAAGTCCATTGATTTTGAGTAGCAGTTTCAATAGGAACCACATCTTGATGTGCCATTAAAATAAATGGCGCCAATGTTGTGTCTTTGCCTTGCCATTTGTACAAAAGCGTATAATTGCTGACGATTTCACGATTTAACTTTTGGTGCACTAATGGATATGTTTTTTCTAAAAATTGTCTGAACTGAATAAAAGGCTCGGCTTTCCACTGTAGCGTATCATTATATGATATAGTTGGAAAGCTTATAGCTTCTTGAAAATGGTGCAAGGCATTATCTGATAGCAGCGGCGCTGGATTGTGTTTTATTTTTATTTGTAAGTGTGGTGCCGTAATCGTTTTAAAAGAAATAATTCCTATAAAAATAAGTAATGAAGCAAGTACTAACAATATAAGCTTTTTCATGTTGTTGTTGATGATTTTTGTATTATTCTAAAGCGTAAACTTGGACTGTTATTAAAATCCTTTCAATAATGCTTCTTTGATTTTTTTATCTTTTGGTTTTTTACCTACGTACATGCCAAAAATTGTCTCAGCAAATAATTGCCCATTTTTATTGGAATAAATTTCCTGATTATTTTTATACAATTTTAATTCTTTATCGCTCGTATAATAAATATCGATACTGTCTTTGAATTGTACATTTGATGTTTCTATTACCTTGCGTAAGTCATCTACCAAATCTTTTTGTTGCATATATAAATTGCCAAGGCCTTCTTTCATGCCATTTTGTATGTTTTCGCTTACCGCTTTTGATGTTGCTAATGGTGTAATAATAAGCATACGTAAGCTTCTTTCGATATTGCTTTCTATGGCAATATTTTCTTGCTGTATTGGTTTTGCTGCATAAAGAGCAATGATATAAGTTTGAATAAAAAATTTAGAACGAATTGCCACACCATTCAAAAATAAATCTACATTATTTGGATTTATTTTGTTTTCAATTTCAAAACCTGCTACTTTCATACCTATAAATTTACGGTTCTTGTTGCATACTATTTGAAAAACAAGCTCGACAACGCGGTTCATAGCTTTCTTTTTCTCCTAATAAAACTTTGCTTTCATTTTCTACCAAGCGATAGGAATGATTGGCTAGTGCACCACATCTTACACAAATGGCATGTACTTTGGTAATATATTCAGCTTTTGCCAAAAGTGCTGGTATTGGACCGAATGGTCTGCCTAAAAAGTCCATGTCTAAACCAGCAATAATTACTCGAATACCTTTATTTGCTAATTGCTCACACACTTCAGGCAAGCCATCATCAAAAAATTGGGCTTCATCGATGCCGACTACTTCAACATCATTAGATAATAGTAATATATTTTGTGAGCTCGAAACAGGTGTGCTCGTTATAGAATTGGCATCATGCGAAACAACCTCTGTTTCATGATATCTGGTGTCGATTAATGGTTTGAAAATTTCCACTTTTAAATTGGCAATCTTGGCACGTTTTAGCCTTCTAATGAGTTCTTCCGTCTTGCCGGAAAACATCGATCCGCACACCACTTCTATCCAACCCGATTTAGACTTATTAACATTTGGTTCTAAAAACATGTATGAAATTTGTATTTTACCTTATAAATTCGACATCAAAATACAAAAACAGATGGAAATAAGAAACGCTTTGCAGAAAATTGAGAACTACCTTACTGTAGTTTCCAATCTAAATCGAACAATTCTGTCAGAAGGAACTATGTCTAGAGATGAATTACTTTTGATGAAAAAGTATTTATATACCAGCATCGATAGAATTGAAGATATCGAACGTTCGCTAATAATCGATAAGAGCGTAGATAAATCTTTTGTGCCTACCGCACTTGTTGATAATACCGTAAAGCCAACGATAAGCAAAGAAAAAGAAATCGTTGCCGTAGAAACGAATGAACACTTAGACGAGGTGGAGGCAGTTTTGACAGCAACACAAACAGAAGATTTGCATGAATTTGTCGAAGAAATTCAAACAGAAAATGACAATAAATTGGTGGAGATAGTTGGCGAAATTTCAACTACAACAATAGAAAATAAAAGCGATGAATTGCCAATTCTAACTTCAGGCGATGCAGAAACATTCGTAGAAAGTATTATCACAGAAGATTATGCATTAAATAGTGCTGAAACAACAGTAGTGGAAACAGTATTGAGTGTTGCTGAAGAAGCCAAACCAATGGCAGAAAAAACTTCATTTGTCGATAGTATCATTACTGAAGATTATTCATTAAACAAACTCTTCGAAAGCAAAGAAGAAAACAATGCTAATCTGTTGGTCAATGAGATAGAAGAACCTATTATTCCATTTAAAGAAGTGAAGAGCGAAGTGCAAAATATAATTACAGAAGATTATGCACTTAATAGCAATGAGCAAAACGTGGAAATAGTAGCTGAAGTTCAAAAGCAAGAAGTTCAAACAAATGAAGACGAGCTAGAACCTATAAATACGACATTAGTAGCTCAATTTGAAAATAAAACACCATTAACTTTTGCAGAGCAATTAGAAAATAGCAAAAATGAAGTTTCGCTATCAGATCAACTCGAACAGAAATTAAATGCTACTCAACAAGCACAATTGTTTGAAAAATTTGATGATGGAAAAGATGATTTTCATGAAACATTCTTGCAAACTAAACAATCAGAAATTACGCAAATCAAAACAGAAAATCCAATTTCTACCGCGTATGATAGTGGAAATGTTTTGGTGGCAGAAAAAATTGAAACTGTTGTAGATGAGCTAACACCTTCAGCATTAAATGATGTATTTAAATCACAAACAATCCATGATGTTTTACAGGCTAAATCAGCAAAAACAATTAGCGAATCAATAGCACTAAACGATAAATTTATTTTTGTTCGTGAATTATTTGGCAACCATTTTGGTGAATACGAAATGGGCTTGAAACAATTGGAAACACAGACGACTTACGAACAAGCAGAAAATTTCTGTAAAGAAAAATTATGGAATAAATACAATTGGAACGACAAAACGAACGCAGTGGAACGCTTTATGGCAGTGCTGCAAAAACGATTTTTCTAAGTCGAGGAATGTATGAATCAATTTCCCGTGCTCATGCACGGGATTTTTATTTTATAATATCGTCAACTATTGCTTCTGCTACATTATTATGTTTGTCAAAATATACATCAAGCTTTTCCTTGATACAATTACGTAATATTTCATCATTTAGATAAATTAATAATTGCTGCTCAAATGCTTCATATTGTTTAAAACTATGAGCAGTTTCTAATTGAATAAAATCATTAGCATCTTCAAATTTTGTATAGTTTGGACCAAATAAAATTGGAATACCATACACAGCAGCTTCTGAAATATTGTGCGTGCCACTGTTGAAACCACCACCAATTACTGCTATTGAAGCGTATCTATAAGCATATTTTAATATTCCTTTTCTGTCCAAAAATAAAATAGCAGATGTGTTTCCAAATTGATAGTTTGAATAGGAAGAAATGATTGTCGATTTAGATTGTTCTTCAGATGTAAACAGTGAGTTTAATTGTTCAAGTTTGCCGTCTCCATATTCATGAGGAGCAATTATTATTTTTATTTTTGCATTGTTTTTAATAAAAAAACGAGCCATCATCTTTTCTTCTTCTTGCCAGCTGCTTCCTAATATGACAACAATACTATCACGGCAAAAATCTGTTAAGATTTTATCTGAAAATATTTGGTTTTTATTTTGAACGACCTGCTCTAACTTCGTGTTGCCATCGTCTTGTGTGCTAAAAATTTTAGTAAATAATGGAAATGTTTTATCAAGATAAAAACGATATAATAGATTTCTTCTTTGTTTCAAATTCGCATTGACTAAATAAGTCGGAGTTTTCTTTTGATAGAGTAATGATAACACATTCAACCATATTTCGTTTCTGATAAAAATGACATATTTTGCTTGTAAAAAATCAACGACATATTTTGCATTCGCTGCTGTGTCTAAGGGAAAATAAAAAAAGTAATCAGCTTGCTTTGAATCTTTATACATTGCAAACCCAGAGGGTGAAAAGAAAGAAACGTAGATTTTATAATTCGCTTTCTTTTTTTTGATAGCATTGATGATAGGTATTGCTTGTTCAAATTCACCAGCGGAAGCACAATGTATCCAAATAATGTGCTCGTTTGTCTTTTCTGAATTCAATAGAATTTTTTTCCAATTTTTTTGAGCATTTACCCATGATTTGGCTTTTTCATTAAAAAAACTGCTTATCCAAACTAATGCGGAATACAGATAAATAGCAATAGAATAGATAATAGACATGAATATTTGTTCTTAGATATCAAAAAATATAGGGCAAACTTATTATTTGTTAACGGTTTATGCTAAAATATTTTACGATTTTTTTTGTACATTTGCCCATCTCGTAGACATAAAATGAACAACTCAACAGAATTTCTGTCCGCATATAACAAAAAAGATAAGTCCATAGGCGTAATTGGACTTGGATATGTTGGATTACCTATCGCATTAGAATTAGCGAAAAAATTTAAAGTTATTGGTTTTGACATCAACCAGAAACGCGTGGAAATGATGCAAAACAACATCGACCCGAGTAATGAATTATCAAGTTCCGCTTTCGAAGGAACAGATATCGTATTTACTGCTGAAACAGATGTGCTAAAAATGGCAACATTTTTTATCGTTGCCGTGCCAACACCAGTTGACGAACACAATGTGCCTGACTTAAAACCATTGATTGGAGCTTCCAATACAATTGCAAAGGTGATTAAAAAAGGCGATTACGTCGTTTTCGAATCTACCGTTTATCCAGGTTGCACAGAGGAAGATTGCGTACCAATTATTGAAGAAAAATCTGGATTGAAATTTATAGAAGATTTTAAAGTCGGCTATTCGCCTGAACGTATCAATCCTGGTGATACACTTCATACACTTACAAAAATCACAAAAATCGTTGCTGGCTGTGATGATGAATCCTTAGAAAATATTGCTGCAGTTTATGGTGCTATAATCGAGCCTGGTGTTTACAAAGCATCTTCTATTAAAGTAGCAGAGGCGGCTAAAGTAATTGAGAATACACAACGCGATTTAAATATTGCGCTCATGAATGAGCTGTCTCAGATATTCAGCTTGATGAATATTAATACATACGATGTATTGGAAGCAGCTGGAACAAAATGGAATTTCTTAAAATTTCAGCCTGGTTTAGTAGGTGGTCACTGCATCGGCGTTGATCCATACTATCTAACCTATAAATCAAATGAACTAGGCTATAAACCACAAATTATATTAAGTGGTAGAAGCATCAATGATGGAATGCCGAATTATATTGCAAAAAAAATAGTACAGTTCTTATTAAAAAAAGGCAAAAATCCATCGCAATGTAGAGCGCTAATTATGGGCGCAACTTTTAAAGAAAATGTGACAGATATCAGAAACTCAAAAGTGTTTAATTTATACAATGAGCTTAAGGATTTCCAACTAGATGTAGAAATGGTTGACGCATTAGCAGATAAACACGAAGTGGAAGAAGAATATGGTGTAAGTTTGCAAGCTGACGCAAGTGGAAAATATGATGTGATTTTAGTTGCAGTTTCTCATGATGCTTATAAAAATTTATCAGAAGATTATTTTACAAGCATTACAAATGAAGATGCTGTGCTCGTGGATATCAAAAATATGTATAAGTCAAAAATTTCTAAATTAGAATACTGGACATTATAATGAAAAAAATCTTAATTACTGGAGGCGCTGGTTTTATTGGCTCACACGTGGTGAGATTATTCGTTCAGAAATATCCGCAATATACGATTGTGAATCTGGACAAGCTAACCTATGCTGGTAATTTAGAAAACTTGAAAGACATTGAACATCATACGAATTATATTTTTGAAAAAGTAGATATCGTTGATGCGAATGCTATAGATACTTTATTTGAAAAATATAAATTTGATAGTGTTATACATTTAGCAGCAGAATCGCATGTAGATCGCTCTATTTTAAATCCGCTCGAATTTATCATGACTAATGTTGTCGGGACGGTCAATTTGCTGAATGCTGCAAAAAAATGCTGGCATGATGATTTTTCTGGCAAATTATTTTATCACGTTTCAACGGATGAAGTGTATGGCAGCTTAGGTGAAACAGGACTCTTTACAGAAGAAACTGCTTATGATCCACGTTCGCCATATTCCGCATCTAAAGCAAGCTCAGATCACTTTGTGAGAGCTTATGAAAATACCTATCATCTTCCTGTTGTCATTTCTAATTGCTCCAACAATTATGGTGCTTTTCAATTTCCCGAAAAATTGATTCCACTTTTTATCAATAATATCAAAAACAATAAACCATTGCCTGTATATGGCAAAGGTGATTATACCAGAGATTGGCTTTTTGTAGAAGACCATGCAACTGCTATTGATACAATTTTTCACAATGGCAAGCTTGGCGAAACTTATAATATCGGCGGCTTTAATGAATGGCAAAATATCGACTTGATAAAATTGCTTTGTGCCATTATGGATAAAAAATTAAATAGAGAAAAAGGCAGCTCCGAGCAATTGATTACTTATGTGAAGGATAGACCAGGACACGATAAGCGTTATGCCATTGACGCGTCAAAACTCAATAAAGAACTAGGCTGGAAACCATCATTACAATTTGAAGAAGGCTTGGAAAAAACAGTAGATTGGTATTTGCAAAATGAAACATGGTTACATCACGTTACATCAGGTGAATATCAAAATTATTACAAACATCAGTATGAATTAAGCTAGTATGAAATATATATCAAAAATAATTTTCCTTTTTCTTTTCCTTAGCATTGTGGCTGAGTCGAAAGCACAATTTGTGATGCCGACTTTGCCTTCTGTACAACCAGGAATTCCTGCAAATATCAATGCGCAAGATCCGACTGTAAAAGAGATTTTTAAAAAAATTGAAGATACTTTACAAATTCGTCAAGGTGAAATAAAAGTAGAAGAGGTGAAAAGATCGCAAGACATCGCAAAACAGATAACACCTCGCTCAAAAGATGCTGACGAACAAGCTGGTGCGATTGGTAATGCTACTAATGCGACAGAAGTAAAAGATAATAAAAGCTCGCCAGACAAACTATTAAAAGAAGCACAAAAAGCATCTGAAACAGTTGAAAAAATTACTGCTACTGCTACACGCGAACTTCGTGAGAAATTGGATACGGTTGATATTTATGGCTTTACTTATTTCCGTCAAAAAGATGTAAAAATATTTAACAACGCAGTAGATATAAAACCTCCTAGCAATTATATCTTAGGTGTTGGCGACCAATTAGTCGTTTCTATTTGGGGTTATGCAGATTACAATCGCTTATTTTACATTGATAAAGATGGATACATACAACAAGAAAATATCGGTAGAGTGTATCTGAAAGGCTTGACTTTAGAACAAGCTAAAGGCTTATTGCGTACTCGATTTGCCAATGCATATATGATTGATAAATCAGATTTTGATGTCTCTATTAACTATTCACGTGTAATCACGATAAATGTAGTAGGTGATGTTGAAAATCCAGGCTCTTATACTTTCCCTGCTATCAATACTGCATATAATATTTTAGCTTATGTCGGCGGTCCATCTAAATCAGGTTCTATTCGTGATATTCAAATAAAACGCGATGGAAAAATCATTAGAAATTTCGACTTATACAAATTCTTATTTACGCCAGAAAAACAAGATGATATTTTCTTAGATAATAATGATTATATCTATGTGCCAGCACAAAAAAATATTGTACGAATTGAAGGCGCCATAAACAGAGAAGGGAAATATGAAATGAAAAATGGCGAAACATTTGAAGATTTATTAAAATATTGTGGTGGCTATAAACCTGATGCATTCACAAAGGTTATTCAAATCAGAAGATTCGACGAAAATAAACAAATCTTGATTGATTATAATTTAGATAGCGTTCGTTTGTCTGGTGGCAAAATTTTATTAAAACATGGTGATGTTGTTGGCGTTCGCTCTATTCCAGAAAAAGTAAAAAACTATAATGATATTAATGGTTCTGTATTATTGCCTGGAAGATATGAATGGCGCGAAGGCGATAGAGTTTGGGATTTAATTAGCAAAGCTCAAGGCTTGAAAGAAGATGCTTACTTAGACGAAGCATACGTGATCAGAACAAATTATGGCGACTTTAGAAAACATACCTATAAGGTGAGTTTGCAAAATATTATCGACGATAAAAATTCAGAAGACAATATGTTGCTCACCTTTAGAGATGTAGTTGAAGTGTATGCAAAAACAGATTATTTCGACAAATTTGATATCGAAGTAAAAGGAGAAGTAAGAAAACCTAGGCGCTTTGAATCAGAAAAAGGTATGTCACTTCGCGATGCATTAATTATGTGTAATGGCTTAAAAGAAGAAGCGCTTTTGGATAAAATTATTATCTATCGAGTGAATGATGATTTGACAGAGAAATTAATCTCCTTTAGAATTGATACAACTAATAATTTCGAGGCTTTAGATACTTTTAAATTGAAAAAGCGTGATAAAATTTATGTATTAAAAGATTTAAGAAGAATAGATAAATATTATATCGAAGTAAATGGTATGGTGCGTAAAAATGATACGTTTCCTTATATGGAAAGCATGACCTTAGCAGACGCTTTGATATTAGCACAAGGCTTTAAAATGGAGGCTGCTTCTAATAGAATTGAAATTGCACGTATTGCTAATTATGACAAAGCTATTTCACAATCTGTACCTACACAGGTAACAATTTTAAACTATAGTATTAGTAAAAATATAGGTAAAGATCCTGTTGCCAACTCCGTTAAATTACAACCATTTGACCAAATCTATGTTCGCCCTACGCCAGAATTTGAATACCAAATGAAAGTAACTGTGAAAGGTGAAGTATTGTATCCGGGCACTTATGTATTGACATCTAAAGACGAAAGGTTAGCTACTTTAATAGAACGCGCAGGTGGCCTTACTAGATTTGCTTATGCAGATGGTGCGAAACTAAAACGCACAGAAGATGGCATCGGAAATATTTTGACGAACTTAAATGTTGCGATGAAAAACAAAAACTCTAAGTTTAATTATGTTTTAAAAGAAGGCGACGAAATCGACATTCCAGCAATAAAAGACTTAGTCGCTTTAAAAGGAGAATTTAATTATCCAGCAGATGAAAAACCTGAAAATCTATATGTACCATTCAACGAAGGTAAAGATGCAAAATTCTATATCTATAAATATGGCGCAGGATTCAGTGATAGCGCATACAAAAAGAAAACCTATGTTATTCGTCCAAATGGTCAAATATTAAGCACGCAGAGAACATTCTTTGGAAAAAATTATCCAAAAGTGGAAAAAGGTTCGACTATCGTAATTCCTAAACGCATACCAAAAGAGAAAAAACAAAGAGTCCGTAATGCCAATAGTGGCGCAATATTGCAAAAAGCGGTCACAGGCGCTGTAGGTGCAATTTCTTCTGTACTAACTTTATATTTACTCTTTGAAACAGTGCGGAATACTAAAAAATAATATGCAAGAGAACGAAGAAATAAATCCTAAAGAAAATGAATTGAGCGAAGAACTTGCTGACGTAAATCAGGAAGAAGGAGATCAAGGACTTAAGCAATTCTTAGTAATTGTCAAAGAAATATTTGGCATCACTAAAAGCTATGCCCTCTTGTTTGTTATTCCAATTATTCTTACTGGTTTGTATGGTTACTACAAAGGCTCTTTAGTGAAACCTACTTATACAGCAAAAGTAACTTTCTTCCTCTCAGAAGAGCGTCCACAATTGCCTGGTACAACTAATTTTGCTAACTTATTACAGACAACAAATACCAACTTCGGAAATCCCAAAAAATTAAAAGAATACGCTTTTACTGAAAAAGTAGGCTCTAAAATGTTGTTTAAAAAACAAGTGTTCAGAGGAAGAGAAGATTATTTGGCAAATCATTATTTGAGATTAACATCAGGCTATAAAGAAAGCTACTTTCGCGATTTTACTACGGTTAGCGATATGAGCATTCCAGATTATTTAGTGTTTAAAAAAATACTAAAAAATATCAGAGAAATGGTAACTGTTGATTATAATGAAGCTGAAATTTATTCTATTACAGCAACCACTGGCGATGAAGAATTTTCGAAATTATTGTGTGATTGTTTCTATAATAACTTAATCGACTATTATATTGATCGTGCAACTCGTAAAGCAAAAATTACTGTTGACTTCTTGGAAGAGAAATTAGCATACGTAAAAGCTCAATTGGAAAACTCTGAGTTTAATTTAGCAGATTATAAAGATAAAGCCAATAACTTGGTTACCTTTAAAGCCGATTTGAATGAAACAAGATATCTTAGAAATAAAGCTTTGTTAGAAGCATTATATTCCATGACTGCAACAGCACTAGAAGGTTCTAAGACGAATTATCAATCTATCATGCCTTTATTCCAAACAATTGATGAACCACATTTACCACTACAAAAAAATGTAGTATCCACACGTAAGCAATTTATTATGTTTATGCTTATTGGTGTATTCATTGATATCATCATCATTATAGGTATTTACATCAGACGTCATTTTTGGTCATCAATCAAAGAGACGATAAAAGCAGCGTAGCTTATTATTATCATGAAAGTCATTACTACACCAATAAACGATTTGTTTGTAATTGAACCAAGTGTTTTTGCTGACAATAGAGGTTTTTTCTACGAAAGTTATAATGCCGAAAAATTAAAAGCATTCGGTATTAATTACGAGTTTGTCCAAGATAATCACTCCAAATCAAGTTATGGCGTCTTGCGTGGTTTGCATTATCAAAATAATCCTTATGCACAAACAAAATTAGTGCGTGTAACACATGGAAAAGTGTTAGATGTTGCGGTAGATATTAGAAGAAATTCGTCAACATATTTGCAACATTTTTCTATTGAATTATCAGCAGAAAATAAACTTCAATTGCTTATTCCACCAGGCTTTGCGCATGGCTTTGTAGTGCTATCTGAAACTTGTGAATTCTTATATAAATGCGATAATTACTACAATAAATCTGCTGAAGGTGGAATTGCTTATAATGATTCTTCCTTGCAAATCGACTGGAAAATTCCTGCAAATGATATTGTCTTAAGTGAGAAAGATCAGCTTAATCCAAGTGTTGAACACGCTAATTTCAATTTTTAATTTTTTATCATGATTCAAGAAATAATTAAAATTGCCATTCAAGCAGGAGATGCTATTTTAGATATCTATAAACAAGATTTTGATGTGGAAATAAAAAGCGATCAGTCGCCTTTAACACAAGCTGATAAAAATGCAAATGAAATTATTGTTGCTGGATTGCAGCGATTAGATAAAAATATTCCAATCATTTCTGAAGAGAATAAGCTAACCGATTATAGTATTCGAAAAAATTGGACTACGTGTTGGATGGTTGACCCGCTTGATGGCACTAAAGAATTTATTAAGAAAAATGGAGAGTTTACTGTAAATATAGCTTTAATACAAAATGACATTCCATTCCTTGGTGTTGTGCATGTGCCAGCCCAAAACATTACCTATTTTGCTGTAAAAGGAAAAGGTAGTTTTAAAATTAAAGATA
Organism: Chitinophagales bacterium; assembly: GCA_020848475.1. Taxonomy (GTDB): domain Bacteria; phylum Bacteroidota; class Bacteroidia; order Chitinophagales; family JADIYW01; genus JADJSS01. Next base: position 16,344 of record JADKZZ010000042.1, read on the forward strand.
CTGAAACGACTAAGCTGGCGATTAGACCTTTAGCTGCTGATGGTACTTTGAAAATTGTAGGCTCGCGTTCACACCAAACTCCTGAATTATTAAATTATGTAGCGCAGCAACAATCAAAATTTGAAAAAGTCGATTTTGTTGCAGCAGGTAGTTCACTTAAGTTTTGTCTATTAGCAGACGGTATGGCTGATGTCTATCCACGTCTTGGACCTACTATGGAATGGGATACTTGCGCTGGACAAATCGTAGCAACAGAAGCTGGCGCCATTGTTCTCCAATTCGATAATAATGAACCACTATTGTATAATAGAGAAAACCTGTTGAATCCTTATTTTATTGTAAAACATCCAGATTTATAAGCCAGTTTTTTTGACTGACTTATATATTATCGACAGAAAAGTCTATCGTTTTTTTGTAAAATTCTTCGTTTGCAGCACTAAGTGTATTTTGTAATAATGAAGCCACCGTCATTAAACCTACGCCACCAGGAACTGGCGAAATAAAACTACATTTCTTACTTACATTTTCAAAGTCAACATCGCCATATAAGCGAAATCCTGATTTTGTGCTGGCATCATCTACACGTGTAATACCTACGTCAATTACAACAGCGCCTGGCTTTACCATATCCGCTGTTAAAAACTTAGGTTTGCCAAGTGCAGCAATGATAATATCCGCTTCTAATGTGTATTTAGATAAATCATTAGTTTTGCTATGGCAAATCGTTACCGTGCAATTGCCAGGCTGGCTTCGTCGCTGCATTAATAAACTCATTGGCAAGCCTACAATATTACTTCTGCCGATAACTACGCAATGTTTTCCTTCCGTTTCAATATTATATCTGTTCAACATTTCTAAAATTCCTTTTGGCGTGGCAGAAATATAACTCGGCAGGTGCAATGTCATACGACCTACATTCATCGGATGAAATCCGTCAACATCTTTTTCTGGCGCAATCGCGAGCAGAATTTTTTCCTCGTCAATATGTTTAGGTAATGGCAATTGAACAATAAATCCATCAATAGAATCATCATTGTTGAGCTGGTTTATTTGTGTAATCAGCTCGTTTTGTGTGATATCACTTTCCAATCTAATCAGTGTGGATTTAAATCCTACTTCTTCACAAGATTTTACTTTACTAGCTACATAAGTTCGACTTGCACCATCATTTCCTACTAGAATTGCCGCTAAATGAGGTGCTTTTTTTCCACTCAACACCATTTTTTTTACTGTATCGGCAATTTCAGCCTTTATTTCAGCTGATAATTTTTTGCCATCTAATATTTGCATGACGAAATTTTGCATAAAAATAGGTAAGATAATTTCGAATGCTTAGTTTTGGAGAATATTTTTTTTAAAAAGATGAATCAACGACCATTTATTATTGGCATTTCAGGTGGAAGTGGCAGCGGAAAAACCACATTTGTAAATGAATTGGCAAAAAGCTTTTCGCCAGAACAAGTTTGTATTTTAAGTCAAGATAATTATTACAAACCACGTGAAGAGCAAATAATTGATAATGCAGGAGAAAAAAATTTTGACTTGCCTGAATCTTTTAGAGAAGCAGAATACCATAATGATGTATTGCGCTTGCTAAATGGCGAAGATGTAGTTTTGAAAGAATATGTGTACAACAATCCATTGGCAGCTCCAAAATTGATTACTTATAAGTCGGCTCCAATTGTAATAATCGAAGGCATATTTGTGTTTCATTTTAAAGACGTATCTGATTTGATGGATTTTAAAATATTTATTGATGCCGACGAACATATCAAACTTATTCGTAGAATAAAACGCGATCAAATAGAGCGAAACTATCCGATTGAAGATGTATTGTATCGTTACCAAAATCACGTGTTTCCATCATACCAAAAATTTATTTTGCCTTATAAACCAGCTTGCGATATCGTTGTAAATAACAATGTCAATTTCGAAAATGCACTCAATACGGTGAAGCTTTCTATTAAAGAAAAATTAGATGGCTGGAAACAAAATTAACCTTCAAAATTAATAGAGAAAGTAAACGTACGATTGTATAAGCCTTTCATGTATTTGGAATAAGGCAATGTGCTGTTTTGCTGATGTATATTGAGTACGGTATTAAACACTCTGAATTCTGGTGAAAAAATAAACAATGGAAAATGAATTTCCATACCGACACCATAGTTTACACCAAAATCATGTGCCGACATTTTAGGCATGTCTTCATCGCGTCTTGCTTTGAAATTGCCACCAATATCATAACCATATTTTAAGCCAGCAATAAGATATAATTTTACATCGCGCAGTGGCTCTGATTTTATTTTTAACTCGACAGGTAAATCGAAAAATATTTGATCGATTTTTTTGGTCACTTTTGTTTCATCAGCAAAGCCATAATTCAATTCTTTATTTGAAAACGCAAATCCGGGCACTGTTCTGATTTCTAAATATTTATTGATATGGTAGCTGATAAGCGCTGCAATTTCAAAATTATAACCATATTTAGATTTGATAGTCAAAATACTATCACTACTACCAAATAAGGCATTGTGACGAATTTTAAAATCGCCTAATCCTGCGCCAAGATGAATGCCAAAGTGGTAGCGTTTGCGCGAAAATTTTAAGTCGTTTTCCATCACATTGCGCTGTGCAAAGGCGAATATTGGTAGAAGTATTAATACGATAAGTATTATTTTTCTGCAATGTATATGGTGCTTATGCCAAAAGTGAGTGGTATGCATTCTATATTTTTATATCCAGCGTATTGTAATAGCTCTACAAATTTTTTTCCATCGGGAAAAATACGCACACTTTCTGGTAAATAAGTGTAAGCACGTGCATCTTTAGAAACTAATTTGCCAATAAACGGTAAAACGTTACAAAAGTAAAAATAGTATAGTTTTTGAATAAGCCAATTATTTGGCTTGGAAAATTCGAGAATAAAAACTTTTCCGCCAGGCTTCAATACTCTACGCATTTCTTTTAATCCGATATTGACATTCTCAAAATTGCGAACGCCAAATGATACACTTACTGCATCAAACGTATTCTCTGCAAACTGTATATTCTCACTATCGCCAACTTGTAATTGGATGTTTGGCAAATGACGTGTTTTGGTTTTACCGATTTCCAGCATTTTTTCAGAAATATCAATTCCAATTATTTGTTCTGGATGTAGTTTTGTTTCCGCAATGGCTAAGTCAGCAGTGCCAGTTGCAACATCTAAGATGCGCTTAGGTTTTGTTTTTCCGATGAGCTTTACTAATTTTCTGCGCCATAGCTTATCTATGCCTACTGAAAAAAAGTGATTCAGAAAATCATAAGTACCAGCTACATTATTAAACATTGTAGCTACTTGTTCTTTTTTGCTTTCGCCTGAATTATATGGTGTTAACGGTGTTCCCATTTTTTTTATAGTAAGTATTCAAAAGAAATTCCTTTCTGAACAACTATTCTACACAAAAGTAGAAATTAAATACCAATCTCTCAAAAAATGTCCTCATCTTTGCATTAATTAATCTTCAATTTGATACAGTCAGCAAAATTTATAGGCGCATTTCCGAAAACAGACGATTGTCCGACGACAAACTTGTCGGAATTTGCATTCATCGGAAGAAGCAATGTCGGCAAATCTTCTTTAATAAATTTGCTCACCAACAGAAAAGATTTGGCAAAAGTGTCGAAAACACCTGGAAAAACACAAACGATAAATTTTTTCTTGATTGACGAAAGTTGGTATTTAGTCGATTTGCCTGGCTATGGATATGCACGTGTATCAAAAAGCACGCGCGAAGTATTTAGTAAAATGATAAAATACTATATTTCCCATCGCGAGCAATTGTTAAACTTATTTGTATTAATAGATGCTACGATTACACCACAAAAAATAGATTTAGATTTTATCAATTGGTTAGGTGAAATGCGCATTCCATTTTCTATTATTTTTACAAAAACAGATAGAGATAAAACGCTCGCTATTCAAAAAAATGTAAAATTATTTAAACAAAAAATGTTGGAAAGTTGGACAGCATTGCCGCCCATGTTCCTCACTTCTTCAGAAAAAAATAGAGGTGGCAAAGAAGTAATCGATTTTATAAAAAATAGTATGTCTGAAGAAGAAACAGACATTTAATGTTGTTGTATAATTATCAACACATGTTTGGCAATATATTTGATGAATACACTAGTATTCAAGTAATTTTGTAATTGTGAAAAGTTTACGTAGTTATTTCTTATGGTGTTGCATACTATTATTAATGCCAAATATTTCCAAGAGCCAAGATGTTGACGGCATTTGGACTGGAAATTTTATTCAATATATTCATAATTATTATGACGTTGAATTGAAAGTGCAGAAATTAGCACCAGGTGATATATTTTCCGCTAGATTGCGCATAATGGATAGCTATTATTTTGGAGAATATAATGTGAGCGGTTATATCTGCAATAAAAAGTATCTAGAAATAACAACCATTGTATTGTTGCGCGAAAGTGGTCCTTCCAATTGGATTGATTGTCTAAACGGCACTTTCGATTTAAATGATGATGAAACCTTGTTGACTTTCACAGACACTTGGTTGCAACAGAATAGTAAAAACAATGCATGTAAGGTAAAATATATACAGAAAGACATGTTTCAATGCTTGCGCTCTGCTTATTTACATAAAGCAAAATATTTATCAGAAATTACAGCATTTGAACAAAAATGGAACGACGTTACCTTGGCAAGAAGCTTAAACAAAAAAGCATTGGAAGAAATGTTGGCAAATACAAAACCTTCCATTAAATCAACAAAAAAAGATAGCACACTTACAACGCCAACAAACATTAATGTAGCACCAGATACAGCCTTGTTAACTAATCAGTTTATTGCAGCATCTAAAACGGAACAACAAGTGAATATTGCTTCTAAATTAGAAGATTTTAATAAAACGGAAACGAAAATCGTTGCCAAAAATGAAGATAGAGCACCAGTAATCGATACGTATGAAAAAGTACAAACCAGAGACGTCGTTGTGAAAGATGAAATTGAAGTAAGTAGTCCTGAAATTACTATCGAATATTGGGATCGTTATAATGAAGATGGCGATTCTGTTAATTTGTTTATGAACAAAAAGCCAATACTTACGAATGTGCTTTTGACAAAGGCAAAAAAGACCATTGTCATTAAATTAGAAAAGGAAAAAAATTACTTGGTTTTAGATGCCATCAACTTAGGAAAAGAACCACCTAATACTGCATCTATAACGGTAAAAGATGGTAAAAAAATCCAAAATGTATCCTTAACTTCTACTATGCAAACTAGTGGAGCATTGAAAATTACCTATAAGAAGACACCTTAGTTGATTGTAATGTATTTATAATCAAATATTTGTACTTTTAAATAAGCTGTTTTAGTGTAATGTTATCATTTTTTAAAAATGAAGACTGCATTTTTAGAATTACAAAAAAAGTATTATCTTTGCACCTCAAATTATACTAAAATGAAGGCAGATATCCATCCAAAAGAATACAGATTTGTTGTGTTTAAAGACTTTTCTTGCGATCACATGTTTTTAGGCAAATCTTGTGCAAATACTAGAGATACCATTAAATGGGAAGACGGTAACGAATATCCATTAGTGAAATTAGAGGTTTCTAATATGTCTCACCCTTACTATACTGGTAAGCAAAAATTATTAGATACAGCTGGTCGTATCGATAAATTCAACAAAAAATACGCAAAAAAATAATTCATATTATTATAGCTATACAAACGCTCTGATTTCAGAGCGTTTTTTTTATGCCTAAACTAAGGAATTAGTGTTTTTTCACTATGATTATAAGTGTATAAATTCTATTTTTACACTATGCCGAAACATTCATTTGTACTCTTCGACGGAAATGAACGCGACAATTTATTACCACTAACTGCTACTCGAGCGGTTGCTGCTATGCGCGTTGGTATTTTGACCATCAAAGAAAAATGGGAAAAATATTTAAACACGAAAGTTGGAATTGCAACACAAGCGTATTTACAAGATAAATATGGAACCATAAATTCATCAGATGCTGTGATATACATCAATGCTTGTATTTTGCCAAACCCACAGTTAGTGGAGGCAATTTTGCAGTTATCCGATAATAGCATTCTGAAAAATGGCAATCAACAAATCGCATTTTCTACAACTCAAAATTTAAGCGATTTATCAGCCATTCATACATATTCATCAAACCATGAAAGTACATTTACAAATTATAAATTTGTCGAATTTCCTTGGTCGATTTTTACGCTAAATGGCAATGAAATTCGGAATGATATTCAGCTTTTAGAATTAAAACCAAATCCTGAAAAATTATCAAAAACAAATACAATTCTTGGACATGAAATTTATGTCGAAGATGGTGTGCAATGCGAATGTGCCATATTAAATGCAAAAGATGGACCTATCTATTTAGGTAAAGACAGCGAAATCATGGAAGCTTGCACCATTCGTGCACCATTTGCTTTAGGAGAGCATGCATGCTTGAAGATGCAAACAAAAATTTATGGCGACACAACAGTTGGGCCATATTGCAAAGTTGGTGGCGAAGTTTCGAATTCGGTATTTTTCGCTTATTCAAACAAAGGACACGATGGCTTTATTGGCAATTCGGTAATCGGCGAATGGTGTAATTTAGGTGCAGACACCAATAACTCGAATCTTAAAAACAATTATGGAAAAGTAAAAGCGTATAATTATCCAGCGAAAGATTTTATAAACACAGGCTTACAATTTTGTGGCCTAATTATGGGCGATCATTCCAAAAGTAGCATCAACACGATGTTTAATACAGGCACAGTTGTTGGTGTTTGTGCTAATGTATTTGGTGGCGGATTCCACCCTAAATTTATACCTGATTTTGCTTGGAATGAAAAAATATTTGAATTAGAAAAGGCGAATGAAGTGGCACAGCGCATGATGGAACGCAGAAAAATAAATTTTTCGGAAACGGATAAAGCAATTTTTAAATATATATTTGAAAATATCAATAAATAAAGGCACACTGAGTGCTATAAATTACGCACATGAGAAAAAAAATAATAGCCGGAAATTGGAAAATGAATGCTGTTAAAGAAGAAGCGATAGCATTGCTAAATGGCATTGTAGAACAATATAATACGTATAATTTATCGCCAAATAAATCGGTCATTATAGCGGCGCCATTTCCCTACATTGACTATTGTGCAACACAGTTTTCCAACTTTCAGTTTTTACATGCAGCAGCACAAAACTGTAGTGAATACGAGCAAGGAGCATACACAGGCGAGGTTTCTGCGAAAATAATTGCTTCCCTTGGCGTGCAATATGTCATCATTGGTCACTCAGAGCGACGTCAATATTTTAATGAAAATGATTTTGTTTTGTTAGCAAAGATTAAACAAGCACAGCTACAAAATTTAGTACCAATATTTTGTTGTGGCGAGCCAATAGAAGTGCGCGAAAATGAAGAACATTTTTCATTTATCAAGCAACAATTATCGCATTGTATTTTTCATCTTACACCACAAGAAATTAAAAATTGCATCATTGCTTATGAACCAATTTGGGCAATAGGCACAGGCAAAACAGCTACACAAGAGCAAGCACAAGAAATGCATGCATTTATTAGAAAAGAAATAGAAAATAAATTCGATAAACCGATTGCAGATAGCATTTCTATACTTTATGGAGGCAGCGTGAATGCTGTAAATGCTGCCGATTTATTTGTTAGCAATGATATAGATGGCGCACTTGTAGGCGGCGCTTCCTTGAAGATAAATGATTTTTCCACCATCATAAATGCAATGCCATCATGATTCGCGTATATACAATATCTTATCCTGATTCAATCGAAAACGAAGAGTTTGCAGGTTTGTTTTTTGAATTAGAAAGCGAAGGTGTAGAGGAAAAAGAAACTTGTGTAGAAGTGTATTTAAGCGAGCATCAACAAGCAGCAGGAGAGCAGTTTATTCAAGCTATTTGCGACACCTATCAAGTCGATTTTAAACGATCAATATTGGAAAATAAAAATTGGAACGCACATTGGGAGAGCTCGTTTCAGCCAATTTTGATTGAAGATTTTGTATTTGTGCGCACGACATTTCATGAACCTAATCAAAATGTAGCGCACGAAATAATTATCGAGCCTAAAATGTCGTTCGGCACAGGACATCATCCTACCACATCGCAAATGATGGAAAACATGCGCTTGATAGATTTTAAAGAAAAGTCAGTTTTGGATTGTGGCTCAGGTACAGGTATATTGGCGATTCTTGCCGCAAAATTAGGTGCTACAAATTGTCTGGCACTCGATAACGATGAATGGTGCTATCAAAATTGTATAGAAAATATTGAGTTAAACAAGGTAGAAAATATATCGCCAATTATCGGCGAAATTGCTCAGATAAATCAACAAAAGTTTGATGTCATATTAGCAAATATACATCGCAATTTTTTGACAGCATATATGTCTGATTTATCGTTATTATTGAAAGATGATGGCTATATCATTGTGTCTGGTTTTTATGAAGAAGACGCGAAAATTATTTTAGACAATGCAGCAATGCATCATTTAATAGCTAATTATCACACGACACAAAATAATTGGACTTGTATTGTATTACAGAAGAAAAACTAAAAACTTTAAAAATTACGAATGAGAAATTATATCATTTTTTTTTGGCTTTGTATCTTGTCTTTTTCTTTGAAAGCACAGTATCCAAAGGAGTTTCCGGCGGATAATGCTAGTTACGGAAAAGCGTATGCTGAATTTATAAAAGCAAATTGCACGCGTGAAGATTGCAAAGAAATTGCAGAAAAATTTCCAAAAGCAATCACAACGGGAAAAGCATCGGTTTATTTTTTCAAAATTAAAGGCATTACACAATCGATGTTGCTAAAGAAAGCACCAGCCTATCCAGCTTTTAAAGAGTTAGCAGATTTATTATTGGCATTAGAAACTACAAAGGCAAGTGGAACAGCAATCGACAAAAATTTTGATATTCTACAAGCTTTAATAGACAGATCAAAATCAGGAAATATTAAAGAGTTTGTTGGCTACATTGAATATCTAACAAATCTTTATTCGAAAAATGCACTGTATTATACCAATACTAATATATGGCAAACTACAGGCGATTATACGGTTGAATTCACCAACGAAAAACCTGTATTTATCTTCGCTACTACTGATTTAATCGGCATGTCGAATGCTGATACATTGACCATAAAAAATGAAAAAGGAAAATTCTTTCCATTGGAAAATTTATGGATTGGAAATAGTGGAACAATTGGTATGCAACGTGCTGGTTTTGATCCTGCAAATAATTTCGTGAATTTTTCGCATCACCAAATCAACTTTGCAAAATCAGATATCGTAATTGATTCTGCTAAGTTTACATTCAAACCAGTATTGAATGAAGTGCTTTTGGGCACTTATACTGATAAGTTATTACAAGCAAATTCTCAAGAACGATTTTATCCAAAATTTCGTTCTTATAGCAATAATGTCAACTTCAATACATTAAGCAAAGAAGTGAAAATGTCAGCAGGCTTTCAGCTAGAAGGCACTAAAATATATGGAGTTGGCTCTGATACTGTTTTGCCTAAAATTACATTACTTGCTAAAGATGGCAAAGAGTTAGTTAGAGTGACTGCCAACAGAATACAGCTAAAAGATTTTAAAGATATCAATGCAGAAGATGCTTCTTTTTCTATTTTCTTAGCAGATAATACTATCTCGCATCCTTTTGTGAATTTCTCCTATTTTTCTAAATCAAAAGATGTAAAAGTATATCGTGATTTGAAACCATTGGCGAAGCAACCATTTACTAGCGAATATCATAAAATGTTTATTTATGCTGATTTATTGAGATGGAATTTAGATAGCACAATTATTAAATTTAGTATGATTACCTTGTCTGGTGATATACCTGCCATCTTTGAATCGTTCAATTATTATCAACCCAATTTAGAGAACAAATATAAAGGGCCAAGCGAGCAAGGGCCAATCGATAAAATATATAGATATTATGAAAGCAACTTAGGCAATCGATTTGTAGATGGACAAAGCCTTGCACTAGATATCAATCCTGGTGCACCTTTTTCTGCCACTCAATCTATTTTTTTTAAGTTGGTAGAAGATGGTTATATCAACTATAATCCATCGACGAGAATGATTGAAGTGAAAGAAAAACTCGTTAATCAAGCATTAGCATCTAAAGGAAAACAAGATTACGATTTTATAAAATTTGCTTCATTCAAACGCAATCTCAATGCACGCCTGGATATCAAAACTAACATCATGGAAGTGTATGGCGTAGAAGAAATAAATATGAGCACGAAGTCTGGCGTTAAATTTATTCCGAATAATGATACTGTGCGCATCAGCAAAAATAGAGTCATGTCATTAGGTGGAAAAATTCAAGTCGGCAACTTCGATTTTGTAGCAAAGAAAGTGGACTTCGATTATGACAAGTATGCTTTTAATATGAAAAATGTGGACTCTATGGTTGTGTATGTTCCAGAAACTGACAAGCCAGATGAAAAAGGACGAATTAAACTGATACGCTCTAAAACGCCTATTCAAAATATTACAGGAACATTGCATATCGCTGAGCCTAATAATAAATCAGGCACGAATAATAACTTGAAATATCCATATTTTTCAAGTGGTGACACGGCAAAAGTCGCTTATGATAAAGGTGCAAACGGTGATAAATATAATGCAGACAAATTCTTTTATCAAGTCTATCCATTTGAGCTCGATAGCTTAAATACACTGAATACCGAAAAACTACAATTGAATGGTCAATTGATTTCAGGTGGCATCTTTGAGCCTATAAAATCTGGACTTAAATTGCAAAATGATAAATCATTTGGTATTGATGTAAACACAGGCGAAAAAGGATATAATTTATTCGGCAATAAAGGAAAATATACAGCAGCACTAAAATTAGATGCCAGTGGTTTGTCAGGTAAAGGCTTATTCGAATTTGGACCTGTAAAACTATATGCAGATACTACTTTCTTCTTTATGGATAGCGTTTATGCCGATTTAGATAGTGTGCGCATCACGGAAGATAAAGTAGCCAATTTGCCACAAACAAAAATAAATTTATCCTCATTTGCTTGGAATGTAAAAAAAGATTCATTGGTGATTTCTGAAGGAAAAGAGGAGCGCTTTAGCATGTACAACGGTACGACAGATTTTGATGGAAAATTAATTTTGCATAATAAAAACCTGAACGGCGTTGGCGTGCTTTCTTGGAATCATACAAAATTGCAATCTGATGACATTACCTTTAAAGCACGAAAATTTGAAGCCAAAAACGGTAAGCTCAATCTCTCAACAGACGAGGGTTTGTCTTTATTAGCGTCTAATGATGTCAACGCAAAATTCGATTTAGATAATAAAATTGCCGACATCGAATTAAACAAAAATGATACGATTCCACTCGAATCATTCAAGTATGTTGCCAATCCAAAATTCTTACATTTTGATATTGCAAAAAATATGTTGACGCTTAATGCTGCAACTAAGTCTAGCAAGTTTTTCTTGCTGTCAACTGATAGAACAAAAGACTCTTTGAAGTTTGTTACAGCAGAAGCAGAATTAAATTTGAACGATAATTCTATTCACTTTGCAGGTATAAATGAATTGCGTCTTGCAGACTCAAAAGTTATTCCAGATAAAGGTGAAATATTTATAGAGCAAGACGGTACCGTGCGCTCATTACGAAATGCAATTGTCGTATTTAATGCAGATAGCAATTATCATCAAGTGAAAGATGCAATCATAAATATTGTCGGAAGAAATGATTTCTCTGGTACTGGTAATTATTATTTCAAAATGAATAATGGCACTGTCGAGAAAGTACCAATTACAGAAATAAACGTAAATAATCCGTATCGTGGACAAGTATTGCCAGAAGCTAAAAAAGGTAAGAAACACGCCGACAATCGCGATTTAAGTAAAATATACACGTATGCAAATACCGATATCGAAGAAGTAGCTTCTTTTAAAATTGATAATAAAATATACTATAAAGGAAATTTTAGTTTTGATTCAAAACATAAAGATATTTTCTTAGATGGTTATGTTAAAATAGATATTGCTAATAATTCCAGCGATTGGATTCCGAATGTACAAACATTAGATCCGAAAAAACCTGCCGTGAGCATGGATAGCATACTTAGTCAGGCCGACAATAATTTGTTTGTAGGTTTAATGTTAGATAAGAGCGTACCAGAGTTTTATTCTGCCATCATTCAAGATAAACGTTCTGTGAGTGACGCCAGTATTATGAGCGTTAAAGGCTCAATGGCTTATAGCAAAACAGAACCTGGCGTTATCAATTTTGGCGATGAAAGTGCATTTACATCAGCCTATTCACGTCATTCTTGTATAAAATATAATGAAAATACAAGAGAACTAAATGCGTCTGGTGAAATTGGATTTGGATTGCGATTAAAACCTTGTAAAGTTACATCGGTTGGTACATTTACCTTTACACCAAATAAACAGAATCTGGTGATTACATCTGACTTGGCAGTCAAGTTTATGATACAACCAGCGATCGCTAGTTCTATTCTTGCACCATTTTTAGTAGCTGAAGAAACGGCAAGTTTTACAAATTACAAACGCAATAAAACGATACACAGAACATTGTCTGTGCTGACAAAAGATAGCTTGGAATCCAATCGATTAATTGGCAGCATATATTCGATGGACTCAATGTTTATTCCGCAAAGTTTAGATTATAACATGCTCCTGTCAGGTTCAAAATTTTATTGGGACGAGCAAGACGCAACATTCAAAAGCGTAGAAAAAGTAAGCTTGGCATTCTTTGGACAAGATGTAGTTAAACGCCAATACGATGCCTATATTGAAATCGGCTATGCGTATGAAAGTGATTTTGTCAATATTTATTTGCAAAGCAAATCAGGTGCATGGATGTATTTCAAAATTAAACGCGGTCAAATGGGCATCGCTTCTTCTGTTGCTGATGTATATAATACGATTACTTTATTGAAAGATAGTGATAGAGTTTACCGCGAAGGCAAAGAAGTGTTGTTTGAATTTATGCCAGCAGATATGGCCATGCGCGACAATTTTGTAGCACGAATGGAAGACTTTATGGAGCGTTTCAAATTAAACACAGCACCCGCACCGAAATAGTTGAATGCCATTATTAAAATAGGAAGTTATATTTTCGATTTACCTGTCGAAAAGAAAAACAGCAATTACAGCGGTGAAGTTGTAGTTTCTATTCATGAAGGTCAATATAAATTAAGCACACAAAATGCTATTTATTCTTTTGGAAAAAAATATACTTCATTCGATATAGCATTTCAAGCAATACAAGTACAGCAACGAAATATAAACGAGGTTTTAGTGCTCGGATTTGGCTTAGGCAGCGTTGTTGATTTATTAGAAAAACAAAGCACAATAAGCTCCATTACTGCAGTAGATATTGACGAAGTGATTATTGACTTAGCAAAAAAATATTTACACACACCATTAAAAAGTAAAGTCAAATTTATATGTGCCGATGCGATAGATTATGTAAGTCAGGAAACAAATAAATTTGATATGTTGATTGTCGATTTGTTTATTGACGATGAAACACCAATGCCGTTTATGCAAGCAGATTTCTTGCGAAAGCTTAAAAATTTATTGAGCGAAGATGCTGTTCTTTTATTTTCAAAAATCGATGATTTGCAGAAGCATAAAATTGAAAACATACAATTTGAACAATTATTTCAACAACAATTTCCAAACGGCTTTTCAATTGATGCCAAAGGCAATAAAATATTTACTTGGATAAATTCGCCTACTTCCTTCTAAATTCTCTACGATGTAAATATGGCGTAAGTGTGCCCACTAATGCGCCAACAGCATAACCTGTAATCACATCAGTCCAGTAATGTTTGCCGGCCTTCACGCGCATTAGTGCGGTAAGTGCCGGAAATACAGCAGCGCCAGTCCATACTAAGGGTTTCCATTTCGATGTCGGATGATAATCGCTATACACCATTGCTATAAAATAAGTGCTGGCTGCGGTGACAGATGTATGTCCTGAAAAAAATGAAGCATAAGCACTTTTGCTAATTTTGTTTCCGTTGTATTCTTCCGAATAGACATAAGGACGTTTGCGCCTCACCATTTCTTTTGTAAACATCGTTAATACAGATGTAAATGCAAATGTTTCCGCCCAAATGGGTAAAATAGTTTTCCAATCTTTACGAATATCTTTATCAATAAATAAAAATGCAGGGCTTAGCATCGCTGTATATTGAAATACATCACTGGAGATGGCTGCTGCTTTTGAATGTTGATAGACGGCATATCTGTCAAATTTATTGACATCACTAGGTTTTAAATTGCTAACATCTGCCAAAGTGAGTGGCTTGTTTTTTTTGTGTTTAATCAATGCGCCAATACCTAAACCTGCACTCATCAAACCAATCGGTATATCTACACTTAATCGAAATTTATACACGCTTTTTCGTGCAGAAGAATCTTGTGCCGATGCTTGCAATACGATAAGTAAACAAAGCAATATGATGTATATACGTTTCATGGCGTTAAAATTAGCATAAATTTTGTTGTGTGTATTTAATTAACAATGTATAATTTTATATTTACTAAATTTTTGTAGATGAATTTTTTTTACACGCTTTTATTTAGCTTTATTTCTTGCTTTGGTTTTGCTGAAGGTATGCACATCAGCGGAATTATTACAGACACAGAATCACAGAAAAAGATAGAAGGTGCCTTTGTCTTAATCCATTTTTATAATGGCTTTGAATTTTCAGATATCACTGACTCAACAGGTAGATATGACATCTATACATCAGCAGTTGTGCCAGAAGATTATTATACCATACAAATTGACGCTAAAAATTATTACCAATTAAATGGTTTCGTACATGTAACAAAAAATTGTGTATTTAATTTTAACCTAAAAAGTAAAAATCAAACACAACAAGTAGTGTCAATTCCAATAATTGATGCAGTAAAACCTACATTGCCAATGCCAGCATTAGAAGGCTTTGCAACGAATAACTTGGTATTCCTTATTGATGCATCTTCTTCGATGAATATGCAAGAAAAAATGCCATTATTGAAAACAGCAATGAAATATTTAGTAAATGAACTGCGCACTACGGATAAAATTTCTATACTTACCTTTTCTAGTTCTGTAAAAGAAATTTTACCAGTAACCACGCTTAATGACAAACAAAATATTTTAAGCTTAATAGATAATATTAGTTTTGGTAGTTCTTCACAAGGTGGACTCGCTTTGCAAAAAGCATATAATACAGCACACGATAATTTTATTAAAAAGGGCAACAATAGAATTATTTTAGCAACTGATGGTTTATTTACTTCTGGTGAAAAAGATTATAAAAAAATGCAACAATTAATAGAAACAGGATTAGATAAAAATATATCACTTTCTATTTTTTGTTTTGGAAAAAATACAGAATATGTAAACACAAAACTCTCTAAGTTGGCAAACTTAGGAAAAGGAAATTTTGCAATAATAACTGATGCAGAGAACGGTAAACACTATATGCTTGAGGAAGCGAAAGCCGTGAAAGTTGAAAAATAAGCATTGTTAAAATATAGTAAAAATTAAAATCGATAACAATTCTTAATGATTTGTAAATAATTATTTTGTTTGACTTATTTACTTTTGACGACATAAATGAAATCAAAAGTCTTTATACTTTTCACCTTATTATTATTTGTTTTTCAAATTGGCAATGCTGAAAATCATGCCATCAATAAGTCGACTTATAAGCTTACAGAAATCAGTAATCCGTCTATTGGAATACCAACAAATGTGTTACCGACAATAGGTTCATTTCTATTTGAAAATAATCAGATTGCAGAAGAAGTAGATGCTCCACAGGTAAAGTTTTTGCATTCATTCTCTTTATCTACATTTTATATTCATTCAATTCTCACACTATTTTTGTTTTTGCTATTTATTGTAGCTTCAATAAATATTGCTAAAGACAAGATCTATATTTTCTTCAGGGTATTTAGAATATAATACCATTTCCAACCCACACCTTACAATCAAACTTCTGTTTGATTGGCTCTATTTTCATACATCATCTAAAAAATTATTTATCTATTATGACAAGGTCATTCTATTATCTTTTATTTGTCATTCCTTTTTTATTTACAAATTGTAATTCTACAACAGTAGAAAAAGAAGAAGTAATTAAATACGTAGTTACAACACCAATTCAAACAGATACATCGTCTAGCAAAGAGTATGTCGCACAAATTCGTTCTTTTAGAAATATTGAAATTAGAACGCAAGAAAAAGGTTTTTTGCAAAATGTTTATATCGATGAAGGACAAAGTGTAAAAGCCGGACAAGTCTTATTTCGTATTATGCCTAAAATTTATGAAGCAGAAATGATGAAAGAACAGGCAGAAGTTAATGCTGCTGAAATTGAAGTATCCAATGCAAAAGCATTAGTGGACAAAAATGTGATTTCAAAAAATGAATTGTTATTAGCACAAGCAAAATTAGGACAAGCTAAAGCAGAAGCTACATTAGCTCGAGTGCATTTATCATTCACAGAAATTCGTGCACCTTTTGATGGCATTATTGATCGATTGCCGAAGAAAATTGGAAGCTTTTTAGATGAAGGTGAATTCCTAACAAGTTTATCCGACAACAGTAAAATGTTTGCTTATTTCAATGTGTCAGAACCTGAATATTTAAATTATAAAATGCAAGCGAAAAACAATAACACACAAGTTGAATTAAAATTAGCTAACAATGAAATACTTCCAGCAAAAGGTAAGATAGAAACAATAGAAGCTGAATTCAATAATGAAACTGGCAATATCGCTTTTCGTGCTACATTTCCTAATGCAGACAGATTGCTAAAGCATGGTCAAACTGGAAAAATAATTATGATGGTGCCTTTGAAAAATGCTATTCTAATACCACAAAAAGCAACCTACGAAATTCAGGATAAAAAGTATGTTTTTATCGTAGATAAAAACAATATCGTGCATTCGAGAAATATAACGATAAGTGGCGAACTGCCTGATATTTATGTCGTATCAGAAGGATTGAAACCATCAGATAAAATATTGTTAGAAGGACTTCAGAAAGTCAAAGATGATGAAAAAATACAATACACATTTGATGATGCAAACAATGTGCTCAAACACTTAAGATTAAAAGCAGAATAATTTAACAATCAGAAATCATGTTTAGTAAATTCATACAAAGACCAGTACTGTCTATTGTAATATCGCTTATTATTGTGTTTTTAGGTGTCATTGCTATTTCACAATTACCTGTCACACAATTTCCATCTATCTCACCGCCTAAGGTAAATATTCTTACTGAATATCCAGGTGCTAATGGTGAATTGATGATTAAATCAGTTATCATACCTTTAGAGCGCGCATTGAATGGTGTGCCAGGTATGAAGTATATGACTTCTGATGCTGGAAATGATGGAGAAGCCAATATTCAAATAGTTTTCAATTTAGGCACAGATCCAAATGTAGCGGCATTAAATGTTCAAAATCGCGTTGCATCTGTAACTAATAAATTACCACCATTAGTTATTCGTGAAGGCGTAAAAGTATCACGTGAAGAATCAAATATGCTTTTATATGTCAATTTATTTAGCAAAGACACTAAAGCAGATCAGCGATTTTTATTCAACTACGCCGATATTAATTTATTGCCTGAATTAAAACGTGTAAACGGCGTTGGATATGCTGATATATTGGGCAACAGAGAATATGCCATGCGTATTTGGTTAAAACCTGACCGTATGTTAGCTTATAAAATCTCAACAGAAGAAGTGATGGAAGCACTGTCGAGTCAAAGTTTAGAAGCATCACCAGGAAAAACAGGAGAAAGCTCTGGAAAACGCTCGCAAGCATTTGAATATGTCATAAAATATACTGGCAGATTTACGACGGAAGAACAATATAAAAATGTAATTCTGAGAGCAAATGCCGATGGTGAATTATTGCGACTTAAAGATATTGCTGACATTGAGTTTGGCAGTTCTATGTACGACATCTATTCGAATTTGAATGGACACCCATCTGCTGCAATCGTACTCAAACAATCGTATGGAATCAATGCTAGTCAAGTTATTAAAGATGTAAAAGCAAAATTGAAAGAACTGCAAAAAAGTTTTCCAAAAGGCATGGAATATGAAATTAGCTATGATGTATCTACATTCTTAGATGCTTCCATAGAGAAAGTAGTACACACTTTGATTGAAGCATTTATTTTAGTAGGCATCGTTGTATTTCTATTTCTTGGTGATTGGCGTTCCACTTTAATACCAGCATTAGCAGTTCCTGTATCATTAATCGGAACATTTGCATTTATGCAATTATTTAATATCACACTTAATCTCATTACCTTATTCGCTTTAGTATTAGCTATTGGTGTAGTAGTCGATGATGCAATTGTTGTAATTGAAGCAGTACATGCAAATATGGAAACCAAGCATCTTTCCGCCCGAAAGGCAACTGTTGAAGCATTAAAAGAAATTTCTGGTGCTATTATAGCTATCACTTTTTTGATGGCTGCAGTATTTATTCCTGTCGCATTTATGTCTGGTCCAGTCGGCTTGTTTTATAGGCAATTTTCCATCACCATGGCAACTGCAATTATACTTTCTGGTATAGTGGCACTAACGCTAACGCCAGCACTTTGCGCTATGATTTTGAAAAATAATCATGCTAATAAAAAGAAAGCAACTTTGGTCACAAAAAGCTTATTTTATTTCAATAACGCTTTCGATAAATCAGCATCAAAATTTGTACAATTCTTAGGCAAAGTAGTCAATAGACGTAGAATTACAGCACTCGTTTTATTGTTGTTTTGTGTGTTTACTTTTTTAATAAATAAAACTGTGCCAGCTGGTTTTATTCCTAATGAAGATCAAGGTATGTTTTATGCAATCATTCAAACACCACCAGGTTCTTCATTAGAACGAACTAATGAAATTGCTGAACGTTTACAGAAAATTGCGGAACATATTGATGGCATCAAATCTGTTTCAGCGCTTGCAGGATATGAAATATTAACCGAAGGAACAGGTGCAAATTCTGGAACTTGTTTAATCAATTTAAAAGATTGGAGTGAGCGCAAGCATAATGTCGTAGAAATTATTCAAGAACTTGAAAAAAAAACAAAAGACATCAGTGGTGCTACTATCGAATTTTTTCAACCACCAGCTGTTCCTGGTTATGGAGCTGCAGGTGGCTTTGAATTACGATTGCTAGATAAAACAGGAAACAATAATTATAAAGAAATGGAAAATGTAAATAATGATTTCGTCAAAGCACTTTCCAAACGTCCTGAGTTGACATCAGTGTTTAGCTTTTATAGTGCAAGTTTTCCTCAATATATGCTAAAAGTGGATAATGATATTGCACAACAAAAAGGTGTAACTATAGAAAATGCCATGAGCACGCTTTCAACATTAATGGGCAGTAACTACGAAATCAGTTTTATAAAATTTGGTAGAATGTATAAAGTTATTGTACAAGCTGCTGCACAATATCGTGCATTGCCTGAAGATATTTTGAAATTGTACGTCAAAAATAATAAAGACGAAATGGTGCCTTTTTCTGATTTTGTTTCCATGGAAAAAATATATGGCTTGTCTGAAACTACACGACATAATATGTACAACTCTTCAGAAATAAGCGGTGCTGCAGCTCCTGGTTATAGCAGCGGCGAAGCCATTGATGTGATAAAAGAAGTAGCAGAAAAAAATCTACCTCGTGGTTATGGAATCGATTGGGCTGGTATTTCCGCAGATGAAGTAGCACAAGGTAATCAGGCACTATATATTTTCTTGATTTGTTTGGGCTTTGTTTATCTCATTTTAGCTGGTCAATATGAAAGTTTTATTTTACCACTTTCTGTCATCTTGTGTTTGCCTGCCGGCATATTTGGAGCGTTCTTGTTTCTGAAAATATTTGGCTTAGAAAACAATATTTATGCGCAAGTAGCCATGGTCATGCTGATTGGTTTATTAGGTAAAAATGCTGTCTTAATTGTTGAGTTTGCTGCACTAAGACATAGTCAAGGTTTATCTATTTATAAAGCAACATTAGAAGGTGTGAAAGTACGTTTCAGACCCATCTTAATGACATCATTTGCATTTATAGCTGGTTTAATTCCATTAATGTTTGCTACTGGTCCTGGCAGAATTGGTAATCGAACAATTGGTACTGCAGCAGCAGGTGGTATGTTCATCGGTACTCTCTTTGGTTTGTTTTTAATTCCTGGTTTGTACTTTATTTTTGGAACGATTGCCGCAAAATATCAACATATAAAAGACGAAGAAGAAAATCCATTAACAGAAGAAATTGACAATCATGCATAAGAGAATAAAAATTTTCGGTTTATTAAGTATAATTATTTTACTTTTTACAAGTTGCAATATTCCAAAAGTAGTACAACGTGCAGAGAACACGACTACGCCATTGACCTACAATAATAAAAATTCGTCAGATACTATCAATACTGCAACATTGTCTTGGCGTACCTTTTTTGCAGATTCTAATTTAGTGCATCTAATCGATACTGCATTAGTGTACAACCAAGAGTTGATGAAAACTTTGCAAGAAATAGAAATTGCAAAAAATGATGTGCGTAGAAAAAAAGGAGCATTACTGCCAAGTGTAAACTATGGTTTTGATGTTGATGCAGATAAACCTGGGCGATATACGAGCCAAGGTGCAGGTGATGAAGCTACAAATATCACAGAAAATAAAAAGATACCAGTAATATTACCTAACGTCAAATTGGGATTGGATATGGAATGGGAAATTGATATTTGGAAGAAGTTGAGAAACTCAAAAAAAGCAGCCATTCAACGCTTTCTGGCTTCCGTTGAAGGTAAGAACTTTGTATTGACTAATTTAATTGCTGAAATCGCAAATTCTTATTATGAATTACTTGCATTAGACAATCAACTAGAAGTGATACAAAAAAATATCACGATTCAAAAAAATGCATTAGATGTGGTGAAATTGCAAAAAGAAGCTGCAAGAACAACAGAATTGGCTGTTCAAAAATTTGAAGCAGAAGTATATGGCACACAGAGTAAAGAATTTGAAATATTGCAACAAATTCGTGAAACAGAAAATCGCATCAACTTACTCACAGGTCGTTTTCCGACAACAATACCAAGAACTTCTGAAAGTTTTGAAACAATGGTGCCAATGTTTGTTAGTGAAGGTATTCCAGCACAACTCTTGCAAAATAGACCTGATTTAAAACAAGCAGCCTTGGAATTGTCGGCAACTAAATTAGATGTAAAAGTGGCGAAAGCTGAATTTTATCCAACACTAAAAATTTCGGCAAGTTTAGGTTTAGAAGCATTTAATCCAGCATTTTGGATTAAATTACCTGCTTCTATATTCGCCAATTTAGCAGCTGGTTTGTTGGGACCACTTTTTAATAGAAATGCCATCACAGCTGAATATTTAAATGCAAACGCAGAACAGAAAAAAGCTGTGTATAATTATGAACAACATATCTTGTCGGCCTACTTAGAAGTTTCTACACAGCTTTATGCAATTGATAATTTGCAAAAAAACTATTCATATAAATCTTTGCAGATAGGTGCTTTAAACAAATCAATTGATATAGCTAATGATTTATTTAAAAATGCAAGAGCAGATTATTTTGAAGTGCTCATGACCCAACGCGATGCTTTGGAAACAAAATTAGAACTTATCGAAACTAAGAAAGAACAGTTAAATGCCGTAGTAAATCTTTATAAAAGTTTAGGTGGCGGCTGGCATTAATTTACGATTTGTTTGATATCTACAACGTAATATTTTTTATATAGAAGGCATAATTTTTTTATTAACTACAGACTACTATTTTCTTGGTTTCAAAAAAATCTTCTTCAAATTGATCTTTTAGATCATAGATGCGTATGTTTTTTTTGATGCCTTCTAATTCTTCTTTCAGATCGCCGCCTTTCAGTGCAATAATTTTTTTAGCATGCATTTTTTTGCTCCAAAAAATTATATCTTTCATTGGCGCCACAGCACGCGTTACCACATAGTCAACATCTTGTTGTATGCTTTCCGCTCTGCAGGTAATGGCTTCTACATTTTGTAAAGATAATGCGTTGACAACTTCATTGACAACTAGAATTTTTTTTGAAATAGAATCTGATAAAATAAAAAATGATTCTGGAAAAAGAATGGCTAGTGGAATGCCTGGAAAACCGCCACCTGTGCCAATATCTACAATTTTTTCACCTTTTTCAAATTGTATAACTTTGGCAATGGATAAGGAATGCAAAACATGTCGTTCATAAAAATTAGCTACATCTTTCCTAGATATTACATTTATTTTTTCATTCCATTCACGATATAATGGCAATAATTGCTCTAATTGATGAAGTTGTGTTGGAGTTAAATTAGGAAAATATTTTTTGATGATTTGCATACTATTAATTTATGGTGCAGTATAGGAAAAAAGAGAATAGTTCTTGTTTATAAAATCGGAGTAGCATCTTGTTATTTCCGATGCAGATTGACCTACCATATCAAGAGATGAAGGAAACATTGTTGGCGGAATATTTAATTTGCTTAAAGTACTCGAACTTAATGCATCTCTATTGCCATTGTATTGATAGTAGGAATAATTAAAAGCAGTATTTCCTGTGCATCTGTCTTGCTTTTGTATTTGTCTAGTCGATGCATTATATATAGTAGCATCACTAAATACTTGCGCAGTTTTGCTCATTCGTGTTTCACGCACTTGGCATGATATTTTTTTATATTTCTGCACTTTTATGTCATTACCTAAAGAGTCTTTTTTTACATTTCCTCTATCGTCTAATACATATTGCCAACCATCAGCAATTGTTTTATCTTCGGTATAATTGTATTCTTTGAGAATATCAGGTGATACTTGTATGTCGTAGATATTTAACTTCACTACATAATCATATTCTTTATTGCTGTTTTTATAATTTTCTATTTCTACCCAAGTATTGTTTTTTGTAATTTTTATATTGTTTAAAATTTGTTGTTCAAATGCTGGTGGCACTAATAAAGCAGGATTTTTATCTATAAGTATCAACACATGATTTTTTCCTCTAATTTTTGCTTGCTCAATTAATTCGTTTACATCTTTATAATTGATAAAAAATTTTGTCGAAGCAGTGAAATAATCAACAGACTCACGTATCGCACTTTTTTTTCCACTGTTATAAAGTTTCAACCCTTGATCGTAATAATATTGTGCAGCATTAAGTTTTGATTCTTCCAATACATTTCCAAAATTAAAAGTCTCTATTTTTGCCTCTTCTCCATTTGTGTAATGTAATGGTAATAGACGCAATACTTCATTTTGTCTATTATTTATTTTTGTGTATAAATTGAAAATTTCTTCCCATCGCTCACCATTATTGATAGATTTTAATAAAAGTACTTGCTGCTTGTCGCGTTCGAATGCAGCATTGTAGGATTGCTCAAACATGGACAGCTCATTATCATCAAAATTATTTTCTTTTAAGAAAAGTGTAATCACTTTATCATAATCTTTACTTTCAAAACTTTTCTTTATGCTCTGACAGGAATTAAATATCACAATAGTCATAAAAAGCAAAGTGGAGCTGCAAATGTTTTTCATCATTTTTTATTCTTAAAATAGACTGTTAAAAATCGTACCAAATTATAAAAAATAGACGCTAAAACTGAAATTTGAATAATAAAGTTCCCGAATATTAACACAAAACCTAAATAAATGTTAAGAGTACATTAAATTCTGTTTTTTTATAATCACAAGTCATTCTATAAATATTGATAATCAATAAAGTGTATACTATTTATATTGATTCTAAATAGTAAATTATCAACACTTTAGGAGTTTTAGTAGCTGAATACTATATTTGCAACCGAGAAAAATTAGATAAATAATGCATTCTTGTAAACCAATCAGAAAAATCCTCGCTCTATTAGTATTCCTACTGCTTCTTACTCAAAGTACATCTACATTCGCAGCATTTGCTGTGCCAGACGTAGCTGCTACTGATGCTGCAGGTGTTGAAAAAGTGAAGTCAGGTATGACGCTATTTAAAGCGAATTGTACAGCTTGTCACGCACTAGACAGAAAAGTTGTCGGTCCAGCACTTGCAGGTGTTTGGGAAAAATGGGAAAGTGAAGAAAAATTTGTTCACTGGGTACAAAATCCGGCAAAACTTATTGCAAGCGGCGATGCGTATGCGAATAAAATCTTTAACGAGAATAATAAAGTAATGATGACCGCATTCCCGACATTGAGTGCTGATCAAATCAAAGACATTTTATTATACTTAAAAAATCCAGCTGCAGCAGAGCCAGCAAAAGCACCTGCTGCTGATGCTACAGCTTCAAGTTCAAGTGGTGCTGCTACTGGTGACAAAGGTTCTTCTAATTGGTATGTTTGGATTTTGGCAGCTTTCTTAGCTGTTTTAGCATTATTATTATGGAGTGTTACATCGAAATTAGATAAAGCAGTTAAAGAAAAAGCAGGAGAAAAAGTTGAAGACGAGTCATTAACTAAAAAATTATTTAGCAATAAAACACTTAAAGTATTATTATTGATTGGTTCAATTTTATTAGTGTTTAATATCTTTAATGGTGCAATAGATTTAGGTCGCTCTCAAGGCTATGCTCCTGATCAACCAATCAAATTCTCACATGCATTACACGTAGGTCAAAATCAAATCGAGTGTCAATATTGTCATACAGGTGTTGAAAAAAGCCGTCATGCAAGTATTCCTGGTACGCAAATTTGTATGAACTGCCACAAATATGTTCAGCAAGGACCAAAATTTGGTAAAGATGAAATAGCAAAAATTTATGACTATTCTGGCTGGGATCCTGATAAAGGTAAATTCGTAAAAGCACCAAAAAATATCGAATGGGTGAAAATTCATAACTTACCAGACCATGTTTACTTCAACCACTCACAACACGTAAAAGTTGGCGGAATCGATTGTAAAACTTGCCACGGTAAAGTAGAAGAGTACGAAGTAATGAAACAATTTGCTCCTCTATCAATGGGCTGGTGTATCAATTGCCACAGACAAACGGAAGTGAAATTTGCAGATAATAATTACTACTCTATATTCCAAAAATATAAAGCAGAATTGAAAAAAGGTACAAAAGCAAAAGTAACAGTAGCAGATATCGGTGGTACGGAATGTCAAAAATGTCACTATTAAAATAAAGACGAAATACGCCTTCATATAAATTAAATATAAACGTTATAACATTATATATAAATGAGTAACAAAAAATATTGGACGAGTTTAGATGAGTTAAACAATACTCCTCAATACCAAGAGTCAGCAGCAGTTGAATTTAAAGATGCAACAGAAAACGATATTGCTGAAGAACAAAGCCAAGGCGGTACTAATCGTCGCGACTTCTTAAAAGTAATGGGTTTTAGTGTGTCGGCAGCTGCATTGGCATCTGCTTGTAAAATTCCTACACACAAAGCAATTCCTTATACAATCGATTTGAGAAAGCAAGTGCCAGAAGTAGTTCCAGGCGTTGCTGATTATTTTGCTTCTTCATTTACAGATGGCACTGACTTTGTAAATATTTTAGTGAAAACACGTGAAGGAAGACCTATTAAAATTGAACCGAATAACGATTCTCCTTTAGGTGGCACAACAGCACATTCTGAAGCATCTGTGTTGAGTCTATATGATACAACAAGATTGGCTACGCCAACACAAAAAAATAAAAAAGCGGACTGGAAATCTGTCGATGCTGATGTAACACAAAAATTAAATGCTATCGCAGCTAGTGGTGGCAAGATTGCTATCGTTACAGGTACTATTACTTCTGTAGTTACGAAAAAAGCTATTGAGAAATTTGTAGCGAAATATCCAAGCACTACAGTGGTGGCTTATGATGCTGTATCTAATTATGCTACTCGTAAAGCAAATCAGATAAGTGTTGGTGCTGCAATTATTCCTACAATTCACTTCGATAAAGCAGAAGTAATTGTTGGTTTTAACTCAGATTTTATTGGTACTGGCATATCTGCACTTTCTAATGTAAAAAAATACATCGCTAACAGAGTACCAAGTAAGGAAAATCCTAAAATGTCGCGTCACCACCAGTTCCAATCTAATGTGACAATAACTGGCTCTAACGCAGATTATAAATATCCAATTAAACCTTCAGAAGAAAAACAAGCACTTATTAACTTATATGCTGAAATTGGTGGATCTATTTCTGGTGTTAAAACACTAAGCGGAAAAGATGCAAATGATGGTATCAAAAAAGTGGCAAAAGAATTATTGGCAGCAAAAGGAAAATCTGTAGTAATCTCTGATACAAATGATGTTGATGTACAATTGCTAGTAAATGCTATCAATGCAACATTAGGAAATTACGGTACAGTAATAGATACAGCAAATACATCTAACTTAAAAGCAGGTAATGATGAAGCTTTAGCAGCGCTTGCTAACGACTTAAAAGCAGGTGCATACAAAGGTATCATCTTCTTAAATGCTAATCCTGTTTATAATACACCATACGCAGATATTTTTAAAGAGGCTATCAAAAAAGCTGAATTATCAATATCTACCGCTGACAGACCAGATGAAACAGCGCAGTTTTGTACTTATGTTTGCCCAGATAATAACTATTTAGAGTCTTGGGATATTATATCTCCAGTTACTGGATTCTATGGTTTTGTTCAGCCTGCTATTTCTCCATTATTCGATACTCGCCAAACAGCTGCAACTTTGTTAACTTGGGCTGGTGATACTACTCCAATCGCTGAAGTTGTACAAGCGGAAGTGGCTACTATTACAGGTGCTAACTATCGTGCTGCTGTTCAAGCAGGTTTCTATGGTAGTATTGGCTTAGCTGGTGGCGCAAGTGCAAACGCTGCAAGTGCAATTGCTGCTTTAAGTACTGCAACAGCAAGTGCTGCAAACGGTTTAGAAGTAGTATTCTATGAGAAATCAGGTGTTGGCGATGGCTCATTTGCAAATAATCCATTCTTACAAGAAATGCCTGATCCAATTACTAAAGTAACTTGGGATAACTATGTTTGCGTTCCTTATTCATTTGCAAAAGAAAAAGGCATCGATGCTCAACCAGCTGAAAAAAATGTACCAATTGCAAAAGTTACAATTAATGGTAAAACGTTAGAGTTACCTGTTGTTGTTCAATTTGGCCAAGCTCAAAATACATTAGCAATCGCTGTTGGTTATGGTCGCGAAAAAGCTGGCCCTGCAGGCGA
The DNA here is from genome assembly GCA_020848475.1 of Chitinophagales bacterium. Taxonomy (GTDB): domain Bacteria; phylum Bacteroidota; class Bacteroidia; order Chitinophagales; family JADIYW01; genus JADJSS01. The sequence continues at coordinate 43,636 of JADKZZ010000042.1, forward strand.
TGCTGTTGGTAAAAATGTCTATACATTGCTAAAAGCAGTGAATGGTGTTACATCATTTTCTACAAGTGGTGCAACATTTGAACTAACAGGTAAAGAATACCAATTAGGTTTAAATCAAACCTATCACACATTGATGGAAGATAATTCACTTCCAATGCGTGAAAAAAGATATAGAGGCTCTATCGTTAAAGAAACAACATTATCAGATTATGCTAAAAATGAAAAATCTGGTAACGAAGACAGAGAGCACATCAAAGAACATTTCAGTCACTCATTATACGACGGCTATAAACCAAATGACTACAAACAAGGTCATCACTGGGGTATGGTGGTTGATTTGAATGCATGTATTGGTTGTGGTGCTTGTGTAGTCGCTTGTAGCATCGAAAATAACGTTCCTGTTGTTGGTAGAAGACAAGTTTACCGCTCTCAAGAAATGCACTGGTTACGTATCGATAGATATTATAGTGGAAATCCAGATAATCCAGATGTGGCCTTCCAACCGATGATGTGCCAACACTGTAACAATGCTCCTTGTGAGAATGTTTGTCCAGTAAATGCAACAAATCATAGTTCTGATGGTTTGAACCAAATGGCATATAACAGATGTATCGGTACAAGATATTGTGCAAACAACTGTCCATATAAAGTACGTCGTTTTAACTGGTTAGATTACCAAGGTGTAGATAGTTTCGGTACATTCAATGATGGTAAAATGTCATTCACAGATACACAAGCTCAATCTTATATGTTTGAAGATTTAACACGTATGGTATTAAATCCAGATGTTGTTACGCGCTCACGTGGTGTTATCGAAAAATGCTCATTCTGTATCCAACGTATCCAAGAAGGTAAATTGACAGCTAAGAAAGAAGGTCGTCCAGTTAAAGATGGCGATATCAAATCTGCATGTCAAACAGCATGTTCAACAAATGCAATCATCTTTGGTGACCAAAATGATAAAGAAAGTGTGGTAGCAAAAACATTTGACACGAGTGGAAGAAATTACTTCGTATTAGAAGAGCAACACTTTTTACCAGCAGTTGGCTATCAAGTAAAAGTTAGAAATAAAGACGAACAACCGGCAGAATTCTTTATTGATAAACCGGAAAAAGCATAACATAATTGTAAATAAAATTTGTAGTAAAGCAAGATATAATGGCAAGTCATTTTGAATCACCACTACGCGAACCGTTAATTAACGGCAATAAGACCTATAAGGATATTACGAATGATATCGTAAAACCTACGACAGGTAAAATACAAACTAAATGGGCAATTTATACAGCTATTTCTGCTGTATTTGCTGGTCTATTTGTTTTCTGTATCGCATGGGAAGTAATGTTTGGTATCGGTACTTGGGGTGCCAATAAAACAGTAGGTTGGGCATGGGATATCACCAACTTCGTTTGGTGGATTGGTATCGGTCACGCAGGTACGCTTATCTCTGCTATCTTATTATTATTCCGTCAAAAATGGCGTACAGGTGTTAACCGTGCAGCAGAAGCAATGACCATCTTTGCGGTTGTCTGCGCAGGTCAGTTTCCTATTTTCCATATGGGTCGTGTTTGGGACGCATTTTTTATCTTCCCTTATCCAAATACAAGAGGTCCACTATGGGTAAACTTTACCTCTCCATTATTATGGGACGTATTTGCGATATCTACCTATTTCACAGTATCATTGTTGTTTTGGTACACAGGTTTAGTGCCAGATTTTGGCACCATTCGTGACCAATCAAAAACATCTGGCAGATGGAAGTTTTATAACTTCTTAAGCTTCGGTTGGATTGGTACTGCAAAACATTGGGAACGTTGGGAATCACTATCCTTAATTTTAGCAGGTTTATCTACACCTTTAGTATTGTCAGTACATACAATTGTTTCTTTCGACTTCGCAACATCAGTTGTACCTGGTTGGCATACGACAATCATGCCTCCTTACTTTGTTGCTGGTGCTATTTTCTCTGGATTCGCAATGGTGCTAACATTAATGATTGTAGCACGTCATATTATGAACCTACAGGACTACATTACATTAGCACACGTAGAGTCCATGAATAAAATCATGTTAATGACTGGTACCATGGTAGGTATTGCTTACTTAACAGAATTATTTGTGGCTTGGTATTCAGGAAATATGTATGAAGCTTATGCTTTTGCTAACCGTGTTTCTGGTCCTTATTGGTGGGCATATTGGTCAATGATGTTCTGTAACTTAGTATCTCCACAGGTATTCTGGTTCAGAAAATTAAGAAGAAATATTGCTGTTACGTTCTTCATGTCTATCTTAATTAATATAGGTATGTGGTTCGAACGTTTCGTAATCATCGTTATTTCTTTGCATAGAGATTATCTTCCATCAAGCTGGTTATACTATTCTCCAACTTGGGTAGAGGTAGGTATCTTCGTAGGAACAATCGGTTTATTCATGTTCTTATTCTTATTGTTCTGTAGATTCTTCCCTGCTATTGCAATTGCAGAGGTGAAAGCGATTTTAAAAATATCTGGAAATCAATACCGCGAAAAACAATTAGAAGAAGTAAAAGACATGGAAGTATATAAAGAAACTTCTGTAAAAGCTGGAACTTGGGATTAATAAATAAATTTATAGTATAAAGTAAATAAAGCCTTAATACTTTTTACTTACTACTTAATACTAAAAAATATGAGCGATACAAAAAAATATTTAGTAGGAATTTTTGACGATGATGATGTGCTAATGCACGCCGTTAAAGATATACGTAAAGCTGGTTATGAAATAACTGACGCTTATACGCCGTTTCCTGTTCACGGATTAGAACATGCCTTAGGTTTAGAATCAACAAGGTTGCATACCGCAGGTTTCTTTTTTGCTGCTACAGGTTTTACTGTTGCATTAAGTATGATAACGTTTATCAATATGTTCAATTATCCAACAGATTTCGGTGGTAAACCATATTGGGGTTTATTAGCTTATATTCCAATTACTTTTGAGCATACAGTGCTTTACTCTGCCATTGGTATGACGGTTTCTTTCTATTACTTATGTAAGTTATGGCCAGGAAAAACGCCAAAAATTATCGATGAGCGTACTACTGACCACTTATTTGCTTTAACATTTGAATTAGATGGATCAAAAGATGCAAGCTATATCAACACAGTTTCTGAATTATTGAAAAAAGAAGGCGCAATCGAAGTTTATCAAAAAGAAGTATAATATCATGTTGAAAAAATATCATTTCATACTATTAATTCTGGTACTTGGCTTTACAGCTTGTATTAGAAACGACAAAAAACCTGGTAGAGAATATATGCCAGATATGTCAGCTCATATTGCTTACGAAGCTGGTTCTGATAATCCTTTCTTTAAAGATGGAAAAACAAATCAATTGGCTCCAGATGGAAGTATGGCAAGAGGAAAATATATCTATCCTTTGTCTGATACAGATTATGAGAAATCTGCTTCATTAATTACAAATCCTTTCCAGTTTACAAGTGATGAAATCAATAACGAAGGAAAACATTTGTACAAAGTAAACTGTGCAATCTGCCATGGCGACAAAGGTGATGGTCAAGGTCATTTAGTTCAAATAAATAAATTTCCACCGCCGCCTTCTTACCTTACAGAACCATTATTGTCTTTGCCAGATGGAAAAAGATATCATACTGTAATGTACGGAAAAGGATTGATGGGCTCGTATGCATCTCAATTAAACCATAAAGAACGTTGGTTAGTATTGAGCTATGTGAAAAAGAATTTACAAGGTATTTCAACGCCTGCTCCTGCAACAACAGCAACAGCAACGGATTCAACTAAAACTAATTAAACCAAATTAAATAGACACTCGCAATGAATACATACGTTTTTGATTCGAGCACCAAGAAAAATATTTTTACTGCCTTTGGAATAGGAGTGTTGCTTCTTGTGTTGGGTATTTTCACTTTCAATGGTGGACAATCTAGTAACCATGATGCACATCATGAGTCGGAAAAACATGCAACAGCAAAAGCTGATAATCGCGACGCTGCAGCGGAAGGTCATGGACACGAAGCGCCAACAGTAAAAACAGCATTAATTGCAAATTCTCATAATGCTTTATATTTCTTTTTTTATATCGCATTAGGTGCAATATTTTTCTTGGCTGCAACTAATATTGCTTGGGGCGGCTGGCAAATACAGATACAAAAAATTCCATTGGCAATGGCTACAACAATCATATTCTTCTTAGTAGGTTTATGTATTGTATTTGCGCTATTTAACCATGACCTTTTCCATTGGACACATGAATCCTTATATGCTAAAGGAACTGCAACATTTGATGAAGTTTTAAATATCAAAAGCGATTTCTTGAATATGAAAACATTTTGGGCGTTCACCATTGTTATTTCTATTTCATGTGCACTTATGGTAATTAAGTTTTGGAATACATTTTCAAAATTAGATACTAACCCTACGAGACAATTATTTTCTAGTAGCCGTGTAATTTCTGCTGTATCTATAGTTGTCATTTCTTTCTTGATAAATACTTTTGCAACATGGTTGTGGTCGATGTCAATCCAACCTCATTGGTATAGTACTATGTTTACGTGGAATACGATGGCTGGTGCTTGTGTTACCACACTTTCTATAATTATTTTATTTATACATTACCTAAAAGCAAAAGGCTATTTACCTCAAGTAAATGATAACCATATCCACGACGTAGCTAAATTGATGTTTGCTATTAGTATATTCTGGTGCTATACTTGGTTTGCACAATACATGCTAATTTGGTATGCTAATATTCCAGAAGAAACTGAATATTTCCGTTTACGCAGAGATTTCGATAATTATGGTGTACTATTCCATGGTTCTTGGGTTTTAAACTTTGTTATTCCGTTCTTTATTTTAATGACTAGAAATGCAAAAAGAAGTGTAAATATCACCATCTTTTGTGCAATCGTTATTATTCTTGGTCAATATGCAGCATTCTTCTTAATGAACTGTCCTCCATTATTACCAAAAGGTGGCTTCGGTTTAATTAGCTTTGGTTTGTTATTGATTTTTGGAAGTATATTTGTTTATTTAACACTGATGATGTTGGCAAAAGTTAAAGACTTAACATCAAGCACACATCCGTATGTAAAAGAAAGTTATAATCACCATATTTAAAAATAGTCACAAATGTCAATTATATTAGGCCTATTAACGTTAGTGTTGTTGTACATCGTAGTTGTACAAATCAGCAAAGCGTCCGATTTAATAAAGTCATTACGATCGGATGATGAACAAGAAGAATCTTTTAGCAATGGCGCATTATTTGTAGCAGTAATCGGCTTTGGAGTTTTAGTATATTCCATTGTTAGCTGCTTTATTTATGGTCCTACTATTTTACCAAAACCTGCGTCAGAACAGGGTGTTTGGATTGATAATTTATTGAAAATTACTATTGTCTTAACAGGTATTGTTTTCGTTATCACACAAACATTATTATTCTGGTTTGCATATAAATATCAATATAAAAAAGATAGAAAAGCATATTTCTTTGCTGATCACAATAAATTAGAGATTGCTTGGACAATTATTCCAGCTGCTGTATTGACTTTATTAATTGTATTTGGTATCCAAAAATGGTTCAAAATATTTTCACCAACACCAAAAGAAGCGATTCGAATTGAAGTTGTTGGTAAACAATATGCTTGGTCTGTTCGTTACGCAGGTGCTGATAAAAAATTAGGTAAGCGCGATTTTTCTTTAGTAAATCCTGATAATGAATTAGGAATTAATTGGAACGATGCATCTAGCCATGATGATTTTATGGCCGATGAAATCGTTTTACCAGTTGGCAAACCTGTTTCTTTTGACATCGGTGCTTTAGACGTAATTCATAATTTCTGGTTGCCTCACTTCCGCTTAATGATGTCAGCAGTTCCTGGTGTGCCTACGCATTTATGGTTTAGACCAACAGTGACAACAGAAGAAATGAAAAAAGAAACGAATAATCCAAACTTTGAATATGTTGTTGCTTGTAACAAATTATGTGGTTCTGGTCACTATAACATGAAGAAAGTAGTAAAAGTAGTTTCTCAAGAAGAATATGAAAAATGGTTCAGAAGTCAAAAATCATATTATTATTCAGTAGTTAAACAATAATCTATTCCATTGCTGTTGATTTCTATCAGCTAGAATTTTTGAAAAATAAGTAACAAGTATAATTCATTAGTATAAACTAAAAATATGCAAACAACTACCACATCTGAGCAACATGTACATGATAACGCACATGCACATGCTTCCGGTCATCACCATACGGAGACGTTTGTTTCTAAATACATTTTCAGCTTAGACCATAAAACAATTGGTAAGCAATTTTTAACGATGGGTATGATTTGGGCAATCATCGGTGGATTTATGTCAGTGGTTTTCCGTATCCAATTAGGCTGGCCAGACGAAACATTCCCAATCTTAGAAAGAATATTCTCTTCTTGGTTCACGGATGGAAAATTAAATCCAGAATCTTATTATGCATTAATTACAATGCATGGTACAATTATGGTATTCTTCGTATTAACAGCGAGCTTAAGCGGTACTTTTGCCAATATCCTTATACCATTACAAATTGGCGCTAGAGATATGGCTTCTCCGTTAATGAATGCGCTATCGTTCTGGTTGTTTTTCTTTGCTGGTGTAATCATGTTTGCTTCTTTATTCTTACCCACAGGTGCTGCATCTGCTGGCTGGACAATCTATCCTCCTTTGAGTGCTTTGCCTCAAACATCACCTGGTTCTGGTAATGGTATGACTTTTTGGTTAATTGCAATGGTGTTATTCGTTGCTTCTACATTATTAGGTGGTCTTAACTATGTTTCTACTATTTTAAATATGCGTACTAAAGGTATGACAATGTATAGAATGCCTTTAACAGTATGGGCATTGTTCTTTACTGCTATTATCGGTATCTTATCGTTCCCTGTATTAGTATCATGTGTAGTTTTGTTGATTTTTGATAGAGGATTAGGAACAAGTTTCTACTTATCTAATATCGTTATTGGTGGTAAATTATTACCATATTCAGGTGGTTCACCAATTTTATTCCAACACTTATTTTGGTTCTTAGGTCACCCTGAAGTATATATCATCATCTTGCCAGCAATGGGTATTGTTTCTGAAGTATTAGCTGTCCATTCTCGTAAGCCAATCTTCGGTTACAAAGCGATGATTTTCTCAATTCTAGGTATTACAGTATTAAGCTTTATTGTTTGGGCACACCACATGTTCTTGTCTGGTATGAATCCATTCTTAGGCTCAATTTTTACATTATTTACTTTATTAATTGCGATTCCATCAGCCGTAAAAGTATTCAACTGGTTAACCACTTTATGGCGTGGTAATATCAGAATTAATCCACCATCTATGTTTGCTATTGGATTCGTATCCATGTTTATCTCTGGTGGTTTAACAGGTATTTGGTTAGGTAACTCTACTGTAGATATTCAATTACACGATACTTATTTCGTTGTTGCACATTTCCATATTGTAATGGGTATTGCAGCATTCTTTGGTATGTTCGCTGGTGTGTATCACTGGTTCCCACGTATGTATGGTAGAATGATGAATGAGACAATGGCTTACATTCACTTTGCTATTACATTTATTGGTGCTTACTTGATTTTTTGGCCAATGCATTTCATCGGTTTAGCAGGTGTTCCTCGCCGTTATTATTCATTCAACGAAATTGAAGCATTCGCTCAGTACGGAGATTTGAATAAATTAATCAGTATTGCTACCATCGTTGTTTTCTTAGGTCAATTGTTATTCTTGGTAAACTTTGTTTACAGTATTTATAGAGGTAAAAAATCTACTCAAAATCCTTGGCAAGCAAATACTTTAGAATGGACATCTCCAATTGAAGGTATCCACGGAAACTGGGATGGCGAATTGCCTACAGTTCATCGTTGGCCATACGATTATAGCCGCAATCCAAATAGCGATGTAGATTTCATTCCTCAAACTGTTCCTTTAACAGAAGAAGAAAAGAAAGATAAAATTCATCATTAATTGTAGTTGATTTTAATATTTTGAAAGCGCAAGAATTACATATTAAAGATTTGACTCTTGGTAGATTAATTACCTTGAAAATTAAGGATATATTGGAATTGACAAAATTCCGATTGTCGTTCTTAGTGGTGTTTTCTGCTGTAATGGCATATTTAATTGCTAATACAGGTTTGATTAATTGGGCAAAGGTAACATTACTCTTTTTAGGTGGTTTTTTTGTAACAGCTTCTTCTAATGCAATTAATCAATTATTAGAGAAAGACACAGACAAATTGATGGACAGAACAAAAAATCGTCCATTGCCTGCTGGAAGAATGAAGCCAATAGAAGCATCTTTAATTGCTGGTATTTTTGCTGTAGCTGGCATTTTTATTTTAGGTGTTCTATTTAATCCTATCAGTGGTTTATTAGGTGCACTGTCGCTTATTTCGTATGCTTTTATTTATACGCCATTTAAAAAAATAAGTCCTATTGCAGTTTTTATTGGTGCAATTCCAGGTTCCATGCCTTTATTAATTGGTTGGACAGCAGCAACTGGTTCTATCGGAATTGGTGGAATTATCTTATTTGCGATTCAATTTTTTTGGCAAATTCCTCATTTTTGGGCTATTGCATGGTTGCTAAATGAAGATTATAAAAAAGCAGGCTATTACTTGTTGCCATCTTATGAAGGAAAAACACGTGCAACTGCTTTACAAAATATTCCTTATTTAGTGTGCTTAGTTGCGGTGAGTGCTTTGCCGTATGTATTAGGTATGACTGGTATCATCTCATTAATTATTAGTTTAATTGCCGGTATTTTATTTCTAATACAAGGCATACAATTAGCAACAGATATTTCTGATAAAAGTGCACGTAAATTGATGTTTGCCTCTTTTATCTATATTCCAATAGTATTTATTTCATTTGTAATAGATAAGTTATGAATTTAAATGCATCTTTAAAATATAAAGTAAACAATCAAGGAGCACATCGCTTCACGATGTACCTATTCATCATCACCACATCAATGATTTTCGCAGGTTTCACGAGTGCGTTTTTAGTGCGCAAAGGTGTTGGTGGTGCTTGGACGTCTTTTGGTATTCCATCTGTATTTATCATTTCTACAGTTTTGATTTTATTAAGCAGTGTATGCTTGCATCTTGCACATCTTGCCAATAAAAAACAAAACAATGTAATGACAACAATAGGATTATTTGCAACATTAGTTTTAGGAGCTTTGTTTTGCTATTTCCAAATTCAAGGCTGGATAGCATTAAATGATGCAGGCGTTTACTTGTCTTTTAATCCCAATCCGGCTGGACCCTATTTCTTAGTAATTACATTCGTACATGCTGTACATGTTATTTTTGGATTGTTATTTTTGTTAATCGCATTTTTTCATTCTTTATTACTTTTAAGAAGAAAAGAAAGCACGCATGTAATCGATCAAATAGAATCATCAGAAAAAGGAATATTTATCATACGTACTGATTTGCTGACTTTGTTTTGGCATTTCATGGGAATACTTTGGGTATATTTGTATTTCTTCTTAACTTTTAATTTAAAATAGACAATAAAATTTCAATAATGGCAGAAGTAGTAGACATACACGAGCAGCATGTAGAAAATCAGCATCATTTACCAAGCCCTGATAATGGCGAAGGTGGTGAAAAATCAGCAATGAATATGAGTTATGGCAAAACCATGATGTGGTATTTCTTGCTTTCAGATGCGTTTACATTTTCTGCATTTTTAATCTCTTACGCTTGTATCCGTTTGGCGCAACCATGGTGGCCAAATCCTAACTCCGTATTCAAATCATTCCCTGGCTTAGGCGATGCATATGTACCATTAGGTTTTGTGAGTGTAATGACATTTATTTTAATTCTAAGCTCAGTAGCTGTTGTTCGTGCGGTTCAAGAAGGCCATAGAATGAATAAAAAAGGCGTTATGCTTTGGATGATTGGTGGTATCGTTGGTGGTGTGATGTTCTTAGGCTGCCAAGCTTGGGAATGGAATCATTTAATACATGAAGGCTTACGTCCGTTTTATAATCCTTTTGGTCCAGATGCTAATGGTTTGACACACTTAGTACACGAGAAAATGTCTGTTTCTCCTGGTCCAATCTTGTTTGGTGCGCTATTCTTTGGTATTACTGGCTTTCACGGTTTTCACGTATTCACAGGAATCTGTATAAACATTTGGGCATTTTTTGCTACGGCAAATGGTACTTTTGAAAAACGCGGTCACTACGAAATGATTGAAAAAGTTGGTTTATACTGGCACTTTGTAGATTTAGTTTGGGTATTCGTATTCTTAGCATTCTACTTAATGTAACATTAATTATTTAAAACTCTCAAAATCTAATTATATGAGCGGTCACATGACAGATGAACAATATAAATCGGCAGTAAAAGCAGTTTGGTCTGCAACAATCATTTTAAGTATTGTTACTGTTGTAGAAGTGGTAGTAGCCTTAGCTGTAGGTCACATTTTACCCAAAATTATTTTAAACTCATTCTTCGTTTTAGCAAGTGTAGCGAAAGCATTTTTCATCGTAGGTGAGTTTATGCACTTAAAATATGAAAAGCGTGCATTTATGCTAACCTTAGGTGTTCCTTTAGCTTTCTTAGTTTGGGCAATCATTGCTTTAGCTGTTGAAGGACACTACTGGAATATATTGAATTATCCTAAATAGTAGTGAATAATAGCAAGAAAACTGGATTTATTGCCGCTGTCGTTGTTGTAGCGCTGTTTCCATTATTATTTTTCTTGTTTTTTAATAAACTCAATAATCACAGACCGACCTTAGAAACGGATAGATGTTTACCTATTTATGGGCCAAAACAAGCTTTTCCATCTACAGATTATAGAGGTAGAGATATCATAGATACAGCTTATTTTAAAGTTCCTGATTTTTCTTTCCTTGATCAAAATGGCGATACCGTTACACAGGAATTAATGAACGGAAAAGTTACTGTAGTAGATTTCTTTTTTACTACTTGTAAAAATATTTGTATCGATATGACATCGAATTTGCATAAAGTACAAGAAACTTTTATTACAGATAGAGATGTTTTAATTTTATCGCATACAGTTGACCCAGCTGCTGACTCTGTACAACAATTATTCCATTATGCTGTTGAAAAAGATGTAAATTCTAAAATGTGGCGTTTATTAACTGGCGATAAAAAAGCTATTTATAAACAAGCACGTGTTGGCTATTTTATCACAGCCGACCAAGGTGATGGCGGTCCTTCGGATTTTATACACGATCAGAAATTTGTGGTCATTGATAAAGAAAAAAGAATTCGTGGCTATTACGATGGCACAGACAAAGCAGCCGTTGACCAAATGATAAAAGATATTCAAATGCTATTGGTCAGCTACATCGTTCCAATGAAAAAAGACGACCCTAAATACAAGAAAACAAAAAACACGAAATAGTGTTTTATCTTTTGTAATTCCAATTTATTTTTATTTAATTAAGCTTATGAATAATAATGTATTTCAAGCAATGATTACAAAAAACGATAAATTAGCATATATCGTTATCGGTTTTTTTTCCTTACTGATTTTTTTCGCTATCACAGCATTGGCACGCGTAAAAATAGATGTAAACTTAGGGTTTGATCCACATATTTTTGCAACAATAAATGCTTCCATTAATTTTATGGTCTCCTTATTGTTGCCTACTGGTATCTATTTTGCAAAACAAAAAAAATATGATGCTCATCGAAAGGTGATGATGATTGCTATCGTTTTGTCTTCATTGTTTCTAATCAGTTATGTGTTGCATCATTTATTGACAAATTCAACACCATATCCGAAAGACGCAGGCAACATCAAATATTTCTACTATTTTATCTTAATCACACATATCATCTTGGCAGGCATTATTTTGCCATTTGTTTTGCTAACAGCCTATCGTGCCGCAACAGCTGAATTTCAAAAACATAAAAAGATTGCACGAATTGCTTTTCCAATATGGTGGTATGTGAGCATTACTGGCGTGATTGTATATTGTATGATTTCGCCATATTATTAACGCTATATTCATTTTTATAAGTTCGTTTTTTTGTACTTTTGAATATGTTCATTAGAAAATATATTAGCTTAATTCTTGTAGCGCTATTGAGTAGTAATAGTTTCTTTATGCAAGCACAATGTGCAATGTGTAAAGGCACCGTGCAAACCTCTGACTATGCTAAAAGCATCAACTTGGGTATCGAATATATGTTGATTGTGCCGATAGTTTTAATCAGTCTTATCGCATATTTATGGATGAAAAATAAAGATAAATTCCTGTCTAAGGAAAGTTAAAATATCGCACTTTCCACTATGTCATTAATTTATAAAATAACTAAGCCTTCTTCTGATTGTATTCAAGGAGAAGTGCAATTAAATGGCTCTAAGAGTATCAGCAATCGCGTTTTGATAATTGATGCCTTGTGCAATCATCAATTACAGCTAGAAAATATTTCTAATGCAGATGATACAGTTTTCTTACAACAAATATTACAATCTAATGATGCTGTTTTAGATGCTGGTGCCGGTGGCACTACATTCCGCTTTTTAACGGCTTATTTGTCCACGCAAGAAGGTAGAGAAGTCGTGTTGACAGGTAGCGAACGCATGCAACAGCGTCCTATAAAAATTTTAGTTGATGCTTTATTGCAATTAGGTGCAGATATTTCTTATGAAAATAATGAGGGATTTCCACCACTTCGAATAAGAGGTAAAAGATTAAAAGGAGGAAAAATTAGTTTGCCTGCTGATACTTCTTCACAATATATCACGGCACTATTATTAATTGCACCTACCTTACAAGAAGGTTTAACATTGGAGTTAATTGGTAAAATTGTTTCTGTACCATATATAAAAATGACACTCAAAATAATGGAATATTTTGGAGTAAAATCGACATTTACTAATAATATAATTACAGTAGAAAGTTGCCAATACGAGCCAAAACCTTTTTATATTGAAGGCGATTGGAGTGCAGCTTCTTACTACTATTCCATTGCCATTTTAGCAAAAGAAGCTGCAATAACTTTAAAAGGATTGACGGCTCAACAAATACAAGGCGATGCCGTAATTGCAGATATTGCAACTAAATTTGGTGTGCAAACTACTTATAATAATAACGCTGTTACATTGAATAAAACAGCACAAGTACAGCCAGCACATTTCCAATATGATTTTTTGGAATGTCCAGATTTAGCACAAACTGTAGTGAGCTTTTGTGCCGCATTGCAAACCGCTATGAATTGTAATGGATTGCAAACACTACGTATCAAAGAAACAGATAGAATTGCTGCATTGGATATTGAGTTGCAAAAATTAGGTTTAGCTTCACTTGTTGAAATTGATAGCAATGCTTGGAAGCTTAATATTTTAGATCAGTCGCAAATAAATATAAACTTACCTATTCATACTTACGAAGATCATAGAATGGCAATGGCATTTGCACCACTAGTCATAAAAACAAATGAAATATTAATCGAAGAACCGAATGTTGTTACAAAATCATATCCATTATTTTGGAAAGATCTGGCAACACTAGGTTTTACTATATCATCGATTTAATTTTGGTAAACATATAAAAAGGACAATCTACAGAAGTTAGATTTATTAAAGCCTCTGGAATACTGCCTCCAGACGAACCCAATGCCTGATGTATTAGCTCGATTTGGCCATTGCCAAGTGGAACAATTTTGAAATATGCTTTCATTTTCGGAATACGTACATACTTATCATTCAATGGTAATAAGTTGGGCGCAGCATCTAAATTAATTAAGATAGCACCTTTCGCATCTTGCGAATTAAAAGTCATGTGTGTTATAGTTTCTCTTGTTTTTATAAATGGTGCAGAAATCGTCATGTAAGTATAGTAATCATTGTCACTTACGCGTTTCAACACTTTTACGCTACCTTCATCTACCTTATACATCCATTGGTCATACTTAGCTGTGTTTTTTAAAAATGCCAACATTTTTTCTGTTGATGTATTGATAATAGTTGATACTTTAAATTCTTTAATTGCTGTGCCAGCAACCTTTCTATTCCATACTTTAATACCATTTTTGTCTTTCTCTAATTTCCAATTTTCTTGCGCGAAAGTAGATGTTGCCAATAAGGTTAAGGATAACAATAAAAATACTTAGTTTTTCATTTTTTCAATTTGACTAATTTATACAAATAACATGCCTATTTTGATGGCATTTTTTGATAACAAACAAAAATAATAATTGTTTGAAAATTGTTTTCTTTCATCAAAAATATTGATGTACAATTAATGCAACAGCGTGTAGTAGTTTATACTATTTCTTGTGGAATATAGTTGACCTGTGTTGAATCATCATAATAAAATTGTTGAGCCCACATTCTGTATTGAGCAACAGGACCATCACCTTTAGCTAATATCGGAGGATCTATATAGATTTTATTTTCCCAAATTTTAAAATCTAAACTTACATCATGACAATAGCCTTTATAGGCGCCATCTAAAAGTAGCTTGTGTGCCAACTTATTAGGAATAAAATTTAATAAAGGAGTTATTTTATTAAATTTTTTCAGCTTTTTAATACTTACACCAATGCGCAATTTTAACTTGCCTTTATCTGTCGGTGTTGGCAATACAAAATGACGAGTTTCCATGCCTAGGTCAGCAATTTCTGTTTGAACAAATGAATAACCTAAGCCATGCACATGTACATTAAATTCTGTGCGTATAGTTCTTTTTTTACCAACAAAATCAGCAACGCGATTCATCGCATATTTGGCGTATAAGTAATGTTCATGACTTTCCATTTCATGCAATGTTTCTACGCCAGTGTAACCATGTACGATGCCGAAATGACCAACATCTACGCTGTTTTCTGAGGTTTCTTGTGGATGCGAATTGAAATCATATTCTGCAAAACGCACTGCTGTCCATTCGCTCCAATCTTCTTGTGGAACATGCCAAGTTGGTGCCGCATTTTTTTCATCAAACCAAATTAAAATCAAATCATTTTTCTCATCAAAATGATAAACTGGTAATTTTAATTTTGAAGATGGTTTAGAACCATAACCAGTAGCCGTACAATCGCCTTTTGTATCGAAACAGAAATGATGAAATGGACATTTTATGCTGTCACCTTCAATGATGCCACCATAGCCTAAATGACCACCCATGTGCGGACAGTAAGGGTCGCTAACACTAAGTTCGCCGCTCTCTGTTCGAAATAACAGAATATCTTTCCCAGCAAATCTTCGTGTGATAATTTCACCATTTTTTACTTCATGTGAATGTGCTAGCACATACCAGCCGTTTGGAAATGGTTTTAAAGGAATGCGTTTGTACGAAGCCATAGTTCGATTAATGTAGTTTTTTACAAAAATAAACCAAATTTGTAATTCTAGTTACGATTTCCATCATGAGTAATTTGATAACAAATTATTAACGAATCATTTTGACCAAACGTTTGGTAATTCAATGCATGCATTGTATTTTTAATTACATAAAAATAAAAAGTGTCATTTTGTAGCATATTACTTTCGGCTATAAATGATAGTAAAAGAATTAAAAAATAAACTAAAAAAAGTACAATGAGCGAAACATTAACTGAAGTAAAAAACTTGCTGAATGGTGGTGAGTTTTTAGTTAAATCATCAAATTTCCAAGACGTATTTACACCAGAGGATTTGAATGAAGAACAACTGATGATAGTTGATACGGTGAAGTCATTTGTGGAAACTGAAATAACACCAATCTACGACAGAATTGAACACCAAGAGCCTGGTTTAACAGAATCATTATTAGTAAAAGCTGGCGAGTTAGGTTTGTTGGGTTTGGCAATTCCTGAAGAATATGGCGGCATGGGCAAAGATTTTAATACCAATTCATTGTTGGTCGAAAATTTAGCTAAATCTCGTTCTTTTTCATTATCACTTGGAGCACATATTGGCATTGGCACTTTGCCGATTGTCTATTTTGGCAACGAACAACAAAAAACACACTATTTGCCGAAGTTAGCCAGTGGCGAGCTAAAAGCTTGTTATTGCTTAACGGAACCTAGTTCTGGCTCTGATGCATTAGGCGCGAAAACGGTAGCAATTTTAAATGAAGAAGGCACACATTACATTGTTAATGGTCAGAAAATGTGGATTACAAACTCTGGATTTGCTGATGTTTTTATCGTTTTCTGTCAAATTGGTGGCGATAAATTTTCATGCTTGATTTTAGAGAAAGATATGCCAGGCTTGACATTAGGAGCAGAAGAAAAGAAAATGGGCATTAAAGGTTCTTCAACACGTCAGGTATTTTTGGAAAATGTAAAAGTACCGAAAGAAAATTTATTAGGTGAAATTGGAAAAGGTCATTTAATCGCATTTAATATCTTAAATATTGGTCGTTATAAATTAGCAGCAGGCGTGTTAGGTGGTTCAAAATCAGCCTTAGAGCAATCTTTAAAATATGCGGAAGAACGTCAACAATTTAAAACACCGATTTCAAATTTCGGCGCAATTCAACACAAATTAGCGGAAATGACTACACGTATTTATGCACTACAAAGTGCGTGTTATCGTGCTTCTGATATGATTGATAATAAAGAAAAGGAATTAGTTGCACAAGGTAAACCTTACCAAGAAGCTATCATGATGGCAGCTGAAGAATATGCTATTGAATGCTCTCTATTAAAATTCATTGGTTCTGAAGTTTTAGATTATTGTGTTGATGAAAATGTACAAATTCATGGTGGTATGGGTTACTCTGAAGAATTAGCGGCAGCTGGCGCATATAGAGATGCACGTATCAATAGAATCTTTGAAGGTACCAATGAAATCAATCGTTTGCTCTCTGTAGATATGTTGTTAAAGCGCGCTATGAGTGGCAAAATAGATATGATGACTCCAGCATTAGCTGTGCAAAAAGAATTGATGAGTGTGCCTGATTTTAGTGCCAATGAAGATAGCGAGCCATTGGCTGCGGAATTAAAGGCAGTACAAAATGCTAAAAAAGCTATTTTAATGACAGCAGGTGCCGCAGTTCAAAAGTTGATGAAACAACTCAAAAATGAACAAGAAATATTAATGAATATCGCGGACATGTTGGCGGAAGTGTATGCCTTGGAGTCAACTGTATTACGCACACAAAAACTAATTACAAATAATGGCGAAGCTGCTGTTGCTGTACAAATTGATATGACGAAAATTGCAATTTCTGATGGTATGGAAAGAATCAATTTATATGGCAAACATGCCTTACAAGCTTTTGGTGAAGGTGATGAATTGCGCATCATGTTAATGGGTTTAAAACGTTATACAAAATATGACATTGTGAATACAAAAGATGCTCGCAGACGTGTTGCAGCAAAAGTGTTAGAGGCAAATACTTATTGTTTCTAATCTCAATATGTTTGACACTTTTTATAATAAAAAATGCTTGGTAGATGCCAAGCATTTTTTATTATTATTTGTTGATAGATGATTAAGGATAAATCGTGTCTGTTTGCTATAGTATGTAAATTAATTTATAGAATTAATTTATTGCCATCATATTCCATCAGGAATGTTTGGTTCTACTAATTTTTTTAATTTCTCAAGCGATTCTTGCCAACCTAAGTAGCACATTTCTACTGGAATTGCTGCAGGTATATTTTCTTGTGTGATTTTTATTTCAGTGCCGCAGATAACTTGTTTTATGCAAACGGAAGTAATCATTACATCAGGCATATTTGGGTCTTCAAATACATCTGTGTATTGTATAAAAGAATTTTCTTGCAGCTCCAAATATTGGCCACCAAAAGAGTGGCTATTGCCAGTGCTAAAATTGATGAAAGACATCTTATATTTTCCACCAACTCTCGGATTCATTTCATGTACTACACAGGTAAAACCATAAGGTGGTAGCCACGCTACCATCGCATCAGCTTGTGTAAACGCACGATATACTTTCTCAGGTGATGTTGCGAGAATTCGATGTAAAGTGACGCTATTGTTCTCCATAAATATATATTACAAGTTACTTTTCAATATTGCTTACATTAAACATCCATTGTACACCAAATTTATCGGAACAACAACCCCAATAGCCCCAAAATTCATCGTGAGGTGCAACCGCATTTTTACTGCCATTATTAAGCGCTGTAAATAGCCTGTCTTCTTCGGCTTTGCTATCAGGATTTAAGCTTATTGTTATATTATTTCCAAGCACCAGCTGATGACCCATGCTTTCTAACATATCTGTTGCCATTAATTGTGTGCCATATACAGTAATTGCTACATGCATCACTTTTTTCTTGTCTTCATCACTTAATGGTGGCATGCCTTCTTGATCAGGCATATCACCAATACGCATCAACGGTGTGGAATATTCTGTGTTAAATACTTTTTTATAATGCTCGAATGCTTCTTCTGCATTACCCATATAATTCAAATAGATTGATACAAATGCCATGTTATATTTTTATTTATTAAAAGTAATACATCGAAATGAATAATTTTACATTTTTTAGACTTGTCTAAAAATTATTTTTATTCTGTTTAAATAATAGTATTTCAATACTTTTTATCACTATTATAATGCAATAACTTTTTATTCTGTAAAGTGTTATTTTTATACAATGGAAATTCAACACCAAAAACAAAATAATCAAGGCGTTTTTTTTATTGCTAATGAAGATGGAGAACACTTAGCTTCAATGACCTACATAATGGATACACCAACTATTATACGGATTGAACATACGTCAGTAAGTGAGCAATTAGCAGGACAAGGCATTGGAAAAAAATTAGTAGAAGCAGGTGTAAATTTTGCACGTGAACATCAATATAAAATTATTCCAGCATGCTCTTATGCACGCGCTTTAATCGAAAAAACAGAAACGTATCACGATGTTTGGCAGCGTGAAGTTTAATGAAAATCTAATTGAATTGGAGGAATAAATTCTCTCTTATAAAAGAAGTATCTTTGTGTCATAATTTAATACATGATAGTTTATACGCTTACCGCAAATGTTGATGAGGATATTGCTGATGAATGGTTGCAATGGATGAAAAATGAAGTATTGCATTTTGCATTAGGCACACAATTGCCAGTAGAGTTTAAAAGCTTTAAAGTGTTGAACGATAATGAAGGCGTTACTTATACTTTTCAACTTTTTTTCAAAGATGTATTTGTTTACAAGTTATTCCTTACAGAACATCATGCAGACTTTAGTAAGTTGATAAATGCTAAGTACACAGATAAGGCAGTTTACTTTAATACTCTTTTACAGCAATTATAATTACAGTATTTTATTACTTCTTTTTCTTTTCATTTATTTTTATCTAATGCTGAAAATTGTTTGACACATCAAGAAGTCCATATTGTAATACTATACTAATTTCAAAATTATTTTTACTGACACAATTCTGCACAACGGTTGATAAATTTTTGAAAACTTTTTTATGTTGCGAAAAAATCAACTATCTGAAAATCATTGTTTTATAATTATTATCGCAAAACTATACTAATTTTAGGTATTGCTTAGGTTTTTCTTTATTGTAATTTTGCTTCATCACTAACCCAAAAATCAACCATAAAATGAAAACTACAGCAAGCGAAATTTCAACTACTACTTTCACGCAAGAAGAAGCATTTGCAGCCTCTCTTAAATATTTTAATGGCGACGACTTAGCCGCCAGAGTGTGGCTAAATAAGTATGCATTAAAAGATTCTGATGGAAATATCTACGAACAAACACCCAATGATATGCATCATAGATTGGCAAATGAGTTGGCTCGTATCGAAAAGCGCTATCCAAATCCAATGTCTGCTGAGTTTATTTTTGACCTAATCAAAAATTTTAAATACATCATACCGCAAGGAAGTCCGATGACGGGAATTGGCAATCCTTACCAAATTGCGTCATTATCGAATTGTTTTGTAATTGGCAATGAAGGCGATTCTGATTCGTATGGTGGTATTATGAAAGTAGATGAAGAGCAAGTGCAATTAATGAAACGTCGTGGTGGTGTAGGGCATGATATATCGCATATACGACCTAAAGGTTCTGCTGTAAAAAATTCAGCGCTGACTTCTACTGGCTTAGTACCATTTATGGAACGCTATTCCAATTCAACGCGCGAAGTTGCACAAGATGGTAGAAGAGGAGCCTTGATGCTCTCTGTTTCTATAGCACATCCAGATGCAGAAGATTTTATAGATGCAAAATTAGAACAAGGCAAAGTAACAGGTGCCAATATTTCTGTTCGTATCAATAATGCTTTTATGCAAGCAGTAGAAAATCAAACTACTTTTACACAACAGTTTCCGATATTTAGCAAAACACCATTATTCAAAAAAGAGATTGACGCATTAGCATTATGGAAAAAAATAGTGCATAATGCATGGCGCTCTGCAGAGCCTGGCATATTATTTTGGGACACTATTATTAATGAGTCTTTGCCCGATTGTTACGCTGATTTAGGCTTTAGAACAGTTTCTACAAATCCGTGCGGAGAAATTCCTTTATGTCCTTATGATTCCTGTCGTTTATTGGCCATTAATTTATTTTCATATGTCGATCATCCATTTACGAAAAATGCTACGTTTAATTGGAATTTATTTAAGCAACATATCTCTTATGCACAACGCATGATGGACGACATTATTGATTTAGAATTAGAAAAAATTGATGTAATTCTAGAGAAATTAAATCAAGATCCGGAAGGAAAAGAAGTGAAAAGAACAGAAATCAATCTTTGGGAAAAAATAAAAGAAAAAGCAAAACAAGGCCGTAGAACAGGCATTGGCATAACAGCAGAAGGCGATATGTTGGCTGCATTAGGTTTGAGATATGGTAGTGATGAAGGAATAGCGTTTGCTGTAAACATACATAAAACAGTTGCTTTAGAAGCTTATCGCTCATCAGTGCATACTGCTAAAGAGCGTGGTGCATTTGAAGTATTTGATGCAGAGCGCGAGAAAGAAAATCCATTTATGTTGCGTTTAAAAGAAGCCGACTCACAATTGTATTATGAAATGCTGGAATACGGAAGACGCAATATTGCATTATTGACCATTGCGCCAACAGGTACAACAAGCTTGATGTCGCAAACGTCTTCTGGTATTGAGCCTGTATTTTTGCCTGTATATAAACGCAGACGAAAAGTAAATCCGAATGACAAAAATGTACGCGTAGATTTTGTTGACGAAGTAGGAGATTCTTGGGAAGAATATGTTGTGTTCCACCACCGTTTTAAACAATGGATGGACATTAATGGATATAATTCTAATCGTAATTTTTCGCAAGATGAATTAGATGAATTAGTAAAAAAATCACCATATTATAAAGCAACATCTAATGATGTTGATTATCTGAAAAAAGTACAAATGCAAGGTGCTATTCAAAAATGGGTAGACCATTCTATAAGTGTAACGATAAATATGCCGAATGATGTTACGGAAGAAACAGTAGCAGAATGCTATATGGAAGCGTGGAAATCTGGTTGCAAAGGCGTTACTGTTTATCGCGATGGCTCGCGCTCTGGCGTGTTGGTCAGTACTGACGAAAAGAAAAAAGAATCTGATGCTGATGATGGTTCTACATTTCCGCTTACACGTCCAATTTCTTTAAAAGCCGATGTCGTGCGTTTTCAAAACAATAAAGACAAATGGATTGCATTTATAGGATTAATTGATAACAAACCTTATGAAATTTTTACGGGCTTGAGTGATGATGAAGACGGAATATTATTGCCACGTTGGGTCAATGATGGTGTTATTATAAAAAATAAAGAAACTGACGGTACATCGCGCTATGATTTTCAATACAAAAATCAGCGTGGTTACAAAACAACGATTGAGGGCTTGTCTTATAAATTTAATCCTGAATATTGGAATTATGCAAAACTGATTTCAGGAACTCTGCGTCATGGTATGCCTATCGAAAATGTGGTAGATTTAATAGGTAGTCTAGATTTAGATGAGGCAATAAACACTTGGAAAAATGGTGTTGCGCGTGCATTAAAACGATACGTGCCAGATGGTACTTTATCTAATAAATCAAAATGTCCAAATTGTGGTTCAACGAATCAGCAATATTTAGAAGGTTGCCTGACATGCAAAGATTGTGGCGCCTCCAGATGTGGTTAATCAATTTTTTAAGCTATAGTAAACGCCTGATATTTCAGGCGTTTTTTTTTTGTTTATGTTATAAATAATTTAGTTCGGTCTAAAAATAAAATTCGTTGCTATTAAATTACGGCTTTATTTTTGCCAAATGAAATTTCTTTTTATTATCGTATTTATTTTTCAATTTAATTGCATATTGGCACAAGAACTAATGGCTGAAATGGAATCGATTGCTACGGACAGACCAGACCAAACGGAAACGCCAGCTGTTTTGCCGTTTAAATTTTTTCAATTAGAAACTGGTTTTAATGTAGAAAGCCAAACTAATGTATATACTTTTGTTCATCCAACAATGCTTTGGAAAGTAGGCATTTTTAAATCAACGGAACTGCGATTAATTACAGAAATTTCTACTACTAAAGATACAGTAGATAAATACAGAACGGGCTTGTCACCTATAGAAATAGGATTTAAAACAGCAATTTGTGAAGCAAGAAAAGCAAGACCTAAAATTTCATTTATTGCACATTTAGCGATACCATATTTGTCGACAAAAAACAGACGTACAGCATATTTTGCACCCAATTTTAGATTTACGTTGGAGCACACTTTGAAGAAAAATATTTCATTAGGATATAATCTAGGAATGGAATGGACAGGCGAATCGCCGCATCCTTCCTTTATATACACAATCGTAAATGGCTTTGATGTAAGCGAGAAAGTATATTTGTATTATGAGTTTTTTGGCGATATTCCGATTAAAGAAATATCTACGCATACATTTGACGCAGGTCTTGCCTATTTAATAAAACAAAACCAGCAAATAGATATATCTGCTGGTTTTCAATTGTATCCTTTTGTTAAAGGCTGGTATGTGTCTTTAGGTTATTCTTTCAGAATACCAAAGTAATGAATGTTTATTTCAAAGACTTGATGAAATCATCGACCAGTTGTTTCATTTTTGTCATGTCAGCAATGTTATTGCTATAAAAACGGAAATGATCTGTATTGTCATTGCTATAAGTAGAATAAAAGCAATCGCTTTCATTTTTACACATTATTTTTACTTCATTTGATGTCAAAGATTTTGCTATTACTACATTTGTTTTATTTACTAAATCATCAATGGGAATGTAAGAAGTATATGTCTTTGAAAAGATTTTGAAATCAAAATTTACTTTACCATTGCTTACATTTACGTTTTTGTAAGTAGCTGGATTAAATATTTTCAAATAATCGTTTAATGCTTTTAATTTACTGCTGTATTTACTAGCATCTGGTGTTTTACTTGTTGTTGATGTTGTAGAGGTGTTTGATGTTGTTATTGGTGTATCAAAAAGATAGCCAAAAACATCATCTTCAAAAACGGAGGAAGATGATGTGTTATTTTGACGTTCTTTTTCTTTCTGTTCTCTCTTGATTTCTGCACTTGTTTTTGTCGTGCTTGTTGTATTTGTTGTTTTTGTGGTGCTTGCTGTATTTGTTTTGTTTTGCAATGCTGCTAAAAAGTCTTTTAGCAATTCTTCCATTTTATAAATGCTTTTTCCGCTAGCAGTTTGAAAGTTGAAATAATCGTGATATCCTTTTGTGATGGTAGAGTAAATACATTTGCTTTCATTCTTACACATTAGCTTTACTACTGAATATTGAGCGCCCAAAACTACTTTATCTAAGTCGTCAATCTTTGCTTTTGAAAATTCATTGTTTTTGTATCTACTATATACATAACCATCTTTTACTTCTATTCCTTGATATCTATCACCATCGAATGTTTTCAAGTAATCATTTAATGCTTTTAATGCGGTTTGATAATTGCCAGTTTTCGTTGTTGTTGAGCTGCTGTTGCTGCTTGGCTTCATAATATCAATATTTGATTTCAAGTTATCAAAATCAATATTAGAAGATGTGTTTTGATTATTAGTTCCTAAATAAGCTGCTTTGAAATCATTGAGTAAGCCAGCTAATTCTTTGTAGTTAAAACTGCCATTTGTAAGAAATTGTGAGTACTCTTCTTTTCCATTTGGCTTCCAGTCTGTTTCAATACATTTATTTGTTCCTTTGCATTTTAAGATGACACGTTTGTATTCTTCTTGAATCACTGCACCTTCCATGTCTTCCATTTTAAATTTGTTATATTTTCCGGCTTTAAAACGGTCATAGATATATCCATCTTTTACTTCGAAATAGCCGTAATATCCATTGTCAAATGTTTTTAGATATTCATTTAATTTGTCTAATTGTTTTTTATAATCCTTTGAAGTTGTTTTTCCAGAGTTATTATTTTTAGGAGCGACAGTTGCTGCTAATTCGTCAAAATCTTCATCTTCCCAATCATCGTCATTGTTATCTTGTTTATTTCTTTCTTTTTCTTTTTGTTCACGTATTTTCTCTGCAGCTGTTTTTGTAGCATATACAGGCTTATTGTTGTATGCATTGATAAGATTATCTAATAATTCTATCAATGTTTCTGTGTTAAAATCAGTGTTTTGTGAGAACGACATTTGAGCGTGATTGGAATTGGTATAAGTAGAAAACACACAATTATTTCCAGATTTGCATTTCAATTCTACCTTACGATTTGTTTCAGCCACTACAGCTCTGTCCAAACTGCTTAATAAAGCCTTACAGTGTTCGCCAGATTTAAATCTATCATATAAGTAGCCACCTTTGATTTCCATATAGCCATAGTAGCCATCGTCAAAAGTTTTTAAAAAATCATTGAGTTTTTTTAATTCTGCTTGATAGTTTTGACTGAATGAAGCAAAACAAGAGTTAAAGAAAAGTAGATATAAAATAATCTTTTTCATATTATTTAATTTTAATTAATTTAGGAACTATGTCAACAAAATAGACAACTTTATTATTACTATCCATTTTTATTTCACCTTCAAATGTTTCAGACAAATCGTTGTAATCTAAATATATTACTGTTCCGGTTTTGCCTTTATATTTGGCGTTTTCATCTTGAGTTGCATCGCCGTTTAGTGTGTCAAATTCAATTAACACTTTGTCACCTTCTTTGAAATTATAAGGTTGATTGGCGACAATTTCATAATTAAGTTTTGTTGTTGGTGCAGTATTATTTGTAGTTGATCTCATGTAGTTTGTTCTATTTGTTCTTTCTTTTTCATTTGAAGAATCATTAGTAGAAGTATTGTTAGTATTATTATTTGCTGTAGTATTTTTTACAGTTGATATTTTACCTAAAAACGCATCTCTAAAATTATTCAATAAGTCAGCCAATTCTTTGAAATAATAGGTACCTGTTGTAACAAATTGTGTGTATTCAGAGGGTCCACTTAAAGACGTAATCGAAGAGATACAATTATTATTACCTTTACATTTTAAAATGACAC